>CAZGSC010000198.1:0-5235 GCA_964528325.1 uncultured Chloracidobacterium sp.
AGATTAGTCACCGGCGAAAAGATTCGACCGCTGCTTCATAGGCCGGAGTTTTGAAATGCAACGCGAGGTCATAGGATGATGCGGATAATATACCAGAATGTGCGTCGCGTTTCAAAAATTTAAAGAGCCGTGAAACAATGTGGTCATGGAAAGTCCCGCAAAATTTACAAATCGCCTGATCGATGAGACCAGTCCGTACCTGCTTCAGCACGCACATAATCCCGTAGATTGGTTCCCTTGGGGTAATGAGGCCTTCGAGCGGGCGAAAGCAGAAGACAAGCCTGTGCTTGTGAGTATTGGCTACTCGGCGTGTCACTGGTGTCATGTGATGGAGCACGAATCGTTCGAGGACGAGGCGACTGCTGCGGTTATGAATGAATATTTCGTTAATATCAAGGTTGATATGGAAGAACGTCCCGATGTTGATCAGATCTATATGAATTTTGTTCAGCTAACGACTGGACGTGGCGGCTGGCCGATGAATGTGTTTCTAACGCCGGACAAGCGGCCTTTTTTTGGCGGCACGTATTTTCCTCCATCGCCGCGGTATGGCATGGCAAGCTGGCAGCAGATATTGCTCAGCATTGCGGAGGCTTATCGGACCAAGCGGGATGAGTTAGAGACGTCCGCGAATGATATCGTTGGCGAATTACGGCGGCTCAGCATCCTTGAAGCCTCTTCCGGTTCACTCTCTATAGATCTGCTTGATCAGGCTTTTTCGAGCTTTACGAGAACCTTCGATACGGTTAACGGAGGTTTTGGCGGTGCTCCAAAATTTCCTCCGGCGATGTCTCTGGAGTTTTTGCTTCAGTATCATCACCGCACGGGCGACGGGAAAGCATTGTCGATGGTGACCTATACACTCGACAAGATGGCTTATGGCGGAATTTATGATCAGCTTGGCGGCGGATTTCATCGTTATGCGGTCGATGCGATCTGGTTAGTGCCGCATTTTGAGAAGATGCTGTATGACAATGCTCAATTGATTCGCGTATATCTGCATGCTTATCAGGTTACGGGCGACGAATTTTATAAGCGCATAGCAGTTGAAACGCTTGAATATGCGCAGCGTGAGATGCTCGATGAATCAGGCGGGTTCTATTCCTCGCAGGACGCTGACAGCGAAGGAGAAGAAGGAAAGTTTTTTGTCTGGACACATGATGAGGTCGAAGAGGCTTTGGGCTCCGATGGCGCACGCGAGTTTTGTGGGTATTATGATGTCACGGACGGCGGAAATTTTGAGGGAAAGAGCATCCTGAATGTTAAGGATCCAGTCGCTATTGCTCCCGGTCCCGATATGTGTGCAAAGCTTTTTGACGAGCGGGAAAAGCGGATCAAGCCGCATAGAGATGAAAAGGTTTTGACATCATGGAACGGGCTTATGCTTGCGGCGTTCTCAGATGCAGCGGCAGTGCTGGCTGATAACGAATATTTGGACATAGCGAAACGCAACGCCGAATTCATCCTGACGCATTTGCAAAAGGATGGAAGATTGCTGCGAACGTGGAAGAATGGCACGGCGAAGTTGAACGGCTATGTCGAAGATTACGCTAATGTGGCTGATGGATTGATAAGGCTTTACCAGGTTTCAGGCGAAGTCAAATATCTATCCGACGCAAAGCAGTTTGCTGATCTAATGATCACCGAGTTTTGGGACGAGGAGAACGGTGGATTTTTCTTTACCTCAAATGACCACGAGAAGTTGATCGTTCGTAACAAGGATTTTTATGACAACGCAACACCGTCCGGAAACTCAGTGGCTGCGGACGTATTGTTGAGACTTGCCAAACTACTCGGTGATGACAGATATGAGCGCTTTGCGGTAACCGTCCTGCGTTTGACGGCGACGCAATTGCGGCGGTATCCACAGGGGTTTGGTAGAGCTTTGACAGCTTTAGAGTTCCATCTGTCTGCGACCACGGAAATCGTCGTACTCGGAGCCAGGGGTAACAAACTGGAACGAAATATTCTTGCGAGATATTTGCCGGATACCGTTATTGTTTTGTCATCGGATCCGGTGTCCGCTTCGATGACGATCCCACTCCTAAAAGATCGCGAAATTGTAGACGGCAATCCGACGGTTTATGTATGTGAGAATTTCGTATGTCAACTGCCGGTAACTACCGAGAATGAATTGAATAGACTGTTGGCATAACTGGCCGGCAGCATCGGACAAAAAAAGAAAAGCACTCGTCCGGAGACAGAGTGCTTTTCCAAAACCTACAAGAAAAAACTATTTCTTGGTTGCGTTTGCATTCGACGTGTTTGCCGCCGGAGCTTTCGCTGCGTTTGCAGCCATGTTGGATGCCGGCTTGATAGCGTTAGCCATGCTGTTTGCGGCATTCGCCATTGTGTTAGCAGCGACCTGTGCAGTGTTTGCAGCTGTGTTAACCGCATTCATAACAGCAGTGTTAGCTGCCGGTTTGACTGCTGTGTTGTTTGCCGGCGCTTCGCCGCAAGCCATACCAAGTGCACCCAAACCAAGAACTGTCGAAAGTAAGATTACTTTTTTCATTTTATTTTTCAAACTCCTGTCTTTATCTCAAAGATTAAATTACTTATTACTAGCGTTCGGCTGATCGGACACAGCCGTTTTTGCCCTGAACTCTTTCTTATTCAAGGCAAACGACAATATATTGGTTATAAGAGCAATAGTCAACCCTAAAATTGCCCCAAAAATCATTATTTTTTGATTATTTTCGTTTGGAATCTATCAGAAAATCCCCGTATTTTGGCGGCAGGCCGATGTTTATTGAGCAATAAATAAAATATTGACTTTAATTCCCCCAAAAAGCTACTTTAATAAATAGGGAAAATATTCCCATTTTTTGCCCCCTTTTCCCCACATTCCGTCCTATAAATGACGAGTTTCGAGAACCAACCTCCACGTGGAAGTGCTATAAGCACAGACGCCTTTTTTCAGGTTGTCTTTGTGCTTACGGCGATCTGTGCGATCTTTCTGGCGTTTGCTCTGGCGAATTCTCATTTTGCGATAGAGGCGAAAACGCGCGGCTTTTCTGCTATCATGGCGGGCTTTTTGCTGACGTGTGTTTGCCTCCATTTTTGGCAGCGTCGGCGAGCGTCAGTAAATTTGGCAAAGGGATCAGTCCCTGATACAACGTCCACCGAAAGCGATGGACTTCGAGCCCTTGAGGAGGCAAATGATTTTTTTTCCGGTTCGATCAAGGCTGCAGATATGCTGCGGCTCATTTCGAGTCGCATTCGCGGACTCGCAAATTTTCGAACTTCAGCGCTTTTCTTGATGGATGAAACAAGGTCACACCTTTATGTTGCCGGCACTGATGGCCCTGATGCCGAAAAAATAAAGGACCTTACATGCGATCTGAACGAAGCTCCGGTCGGTGTTTGTTTTTCCCGCCGGTGCGTTGAGATCGGACCTCGTGCGAACAAATCCATCGACGGTATCAATTCAATTGCCGCGATCCCATTGCTGAACGGTATAGAGCCGTTCGGAGTTTTGTGCCTCTATTTTGGTCGCGACTGCGACGCCGAAAAAAGAAGTGATCTCGCACTTTTCGAAGCGATCGGCGTCCGAGTGGCACCATTGGTTATGAGTTCTATCGCCCTCGAACGAAGTCTCTCGAACGCTCTTACCGACGGCACAACTGATCTGCCGAATGAACGAGCCTTCTATCTGTTTCTCGAAAATCAGATCGCGGAGTCACAGCGTAACCCCGAAGATCGCCCCCTGACCATTCTCGCGGTTGACATGAAGAACTTCGACGAGATCAACGGGAGGTTTGGGCACGCGGCGGGTGATCGCGTTCTAAGCATTGCATCACGGATCATAAAGGACAATCTTCGGCAGATGGATCTCTTATCTCGTGCATCCGGTGACGAATTTCTTGTTATCCTGCCGACTGCATCGAAGGAGATCTCTCATGAGGTCATTGCGAGAATAAGCACAGGATTTTTTGGAAGAAGGCTACAGATCAGTGAACGAGAATCTGTCGAGGTCGAACTCAATTTCGGCTGGGCTGCTTTTGGTAGTGACGGCGAAACACCGAGCGGCCTACTTGCGATCGCTCGGCAACGGAAAGAACAAGCGAAATCAGCCGAGCCCAATAAAGTTCTCTGGTTCCCGCACGAATTAGTTAATTAAACGCTTGGCATAAATACCGATCCGTCTTAAACTCTCTTTCGGAACTCTAACCAGAACCAAAGAGAGAATTAAGACGGATTTTAGTGCGCTCTTACATAAACTAGGCAGTTTTGTACAAAGAAGCTCTGACGATCTTAATAAACGATGCCCAGAGTGTAGAAGTGAGAGTGTAGAAGTGATTACGACTACATGCTGTTCTCTTGTCGGATACTCTGTTAGCGACTAGTATTCACCCGAATGTTTTAATGGTTATATGGAGAAATTTATGATTCGAAACCACTTTCAAGTGATAGGACTACTGGTATTATTCTGTCTTTCAGTCTCAGCACAGCCAAGTAGTGGCGGCAAACTAAACGCAGCAGAGGCCTGGAAGATAGGCCATTCGCGACACGGCGAAGCCTTTGACGTCGGACCTCGCGAAAAGCCCTCGGTGATGGCGGGCATCGGCAAAGTCAATTTTCCGATCACAACCAAAACCCCAGAGGTTCAACAGTGGTTCAATCAGGGAATCGCTTTGCTTCATTCTTTCTGGTTCTTCGAAGCGGAGCGTTCGTTTCGTTGGGCTCTCAAGCTCGATCCCGAATGTGCGATGTGTTACTGGGGGTTGTCGCTGGCCGCTGCCGATGAACGCGGCCCCCAGTTTTTGAAAGAAGCAGGCAAACGTAAAGATAAAGTCAGCGACCGCGAGCGCCGCTATATCGAAGCCTGGGAAGCGCGCGGGCCGACCGATCTGCCGGCGGATGCGGGCGGCAACAATCCTAGCGACGAAAAGCGCTCCAAACGGTTCATTTATCTGCTCGAACAGATAGTGCTGAAGTATCCCGACGACATCGAAGCCAAGGCGTTTTTTGCGCTGGACCAGATGGGCGGCGAGCATCGTTACGGGACAGAGCTGATCCTGCAGCAGGTCTTGGCACGCGACCCGAATCATCCCGGCGCACATCATTACCGCATCCACAATTGGGACAGTCCTGAAGGCTATCAGGCTCTCGACAGTTGCGCGGCATATGGCCGAATCGCGTCAGGCATCGGACACGCGCAGCACATGCCCGGTCACATTTACAGCGGCATCGGCATGTGGCAAGAGGCGGCGATCTCGATGGATTCGGCAA
>CAZGSC010000199.1:0-5204 GCA_964528325.1 uncultured Chloracidobacterium sp.
TTTTTTGACGGCGTCTCAATAGCAGCGGCCGCTCAGATAGACATTCGGATCGGATTTCTCGTATTCATTGCGGTTTTCCTTCACAAATTTCCGGAGGGTTTCACGGTTGGGTCGATGGTAATGGCGGCCGGGAAGGACATACGCGGTGTAATGGCCGCAACTACGCTGATCGGATTGACGACATTGCTGGGAGTGATGTCTTTCTATTTTGTGGGAACATCTCTCGGATTTACCGTGGCGTACGCTTTGCCTGTTTCTGCCGGCGTCACTTTATACGTCTCTGCAAGTGATCTGATCCCTGAGGTGAATCACCACGGCGGAAAGAGCCCGCTTGTCTCATTGTCAGTTTTTGGCGGCGTGGCTCTATTTTTCCTGACGCATCTTTCACTCCACTATTTTATTGGTGACTGATCCGTAAAGTTAACTAACCTTCTGGGACTGGGCCTGTTCCGTTCCAGAGCAAGTGGAACAAATGGAACACGGTGGAACAGGACACTTGCAACCAAGGTTCTCGGGAAGACGTTTTCCAAATGTGTACTCAAAAAATGGCCTCAGGAAAAAAATTCCGAGTTTTCCCTAAATCGAGAAAAAACTGCTTGACATCTCCCCCAAAATGGGTATAATCGCGACATCGTTCTTGAAATTTAGATAAAAAATTTTTGTTTGATTGTGCGCTACTTGCGCACGTGGTTGTTAGTGTGTCTGTTGGGCCACTCGTCCGACTACCTTATTGTTAAAGAACCGTAGGAGAGGAGA
This sequence comes from uncultured Chloracidobacterium sp., assembly GCA_964528325.1. GTDB lineage: Bacteria > Acidobacteriota > Blastocatellia > Pyrinomonadales > Pyrinomonadaceae > OLB17. The sequence continues at coordinate 757 of CAZGSC010000199.1, forward strand.
AATTTAAATATGTTCACGCAGAAATCGTCAAAATGTTTCACGATATTAGTCATCACCTTGATGCTGTTGACCTTGATCGTTTCGGTCACAGCCCAAAATTTAGCGGAAAAGCCGAGTATTTACGCAGACAGCGATAAGTCCTTGGCTGAAGTCGCCGAATCAGAACCGTCAGGATCCGGGTTTGATTCGAATCTCATTACGTCCGGAACCTATGGTTTCTTGCCTACAACTGCGACGCTTCAGGATATGTCCAGCGGAACCACGCAGATTGTCGCCGCGAACGTTGATGACACCGCTTCCGCTGTCACCAATATCGGCTTCGATTTCTGGTACGACGGCGTACGCTACACTCAATTTTCCTGCAATGCCAACGGTGTTTGCCGTTTGGGTGCAGCCGCAGTTGGAACTACCTTTTCTAATTCATTGGGTTCGACCACAGATGCACCGAAGATCGCTCCTTACTTTGACGACCTTTGGGTCGGAACAAACGGCAAAGTGCACTACAAAGTAGTCGGCTCGGCTCCAAACCGCGTTTTGGTGGTCGAGTTTTTAAACATGCAGGTTCCGCGAGTAGGTACCGGTCTTACCGGCGCAGGAACTTTTCAGATGTGGCTTTATGAATCGGCTCATACAACTACGCCGGGCCTGATCCAGTTCGTATATGGAAGCGGCATGGCTGTCAATTCAGCAAACAGCGGATATTCGGTCGGCTTACAGTCCGGCGCCGCAACCAACTTTGCAAGAGTGTCAACTTTAGCCGGTACAGTCTCCTACGCTACTGCCAACAACACACAAACCGATGCCATCGCGTCGGGAACAAGTTATGTATTTACGCCAAATATTCCTGACGCGGCGCCGAGCGGATTGGGTCTTACACCTTCTACGCTCTCAATGCTTGTGAGCTGGACAGAAACCGCAACGAATGAGTTTGGTTATGCGGTTGAGCGTTCTACCGACGGAACTAATTACTCATTAGTCGGTGTGACAGCCGCAAATGCTGTGAGCTTTAATGATACGGGCCTTCTGCCGAGTACTACCTACTTTTACCGCGTCTATACAGTAACTGAGGGCGCAGTGAGCAGTGCTATATCAGGAAGTCAGGCGACAAATGCTGCCGGTAGCGACAGTTGTGCGAGCACTGGCGGAAACTGGAGCGATACCGCAACCTGGGCGGACTCCACTGTTCCGACTGCTGGTGACAACGTAACGATCGGCTCAGGCTGTACTGTTACGGTTGATGTTACAACCGCGGCTGCACTGAACGTGACCATTGACAGCGGCGGCACACTTCAGTCGCCTCTTACCGGCACCGTCACAACCAATAACTTGACGGTCGGCGGCAGTGTTACCAATAACGGAACACTTGATTTCAGCACGAACACCAATACGTCGGCAGCTATTTTGACCTTTGGTGCAGGCTTACCGAGTGTTACGTTCGGCGGAACCGGCGCTACGACAAATATCAGGACAATGACCGTAGCCAAGGGGGCTTTGTCAAGCACCGTCGATATGAGCCCGAGCAACTTCACGGTTCAGGGAACAACTACCGACGGAACTCCGATGGCATTCTTGACCCTTACAAGTGGTGTCTTGAAGGTGTCGGGTTCGTTCACAATGACCGGCAGAGTATTTACCGCTGCGGGTTATACGATCGGAGCGACCGCAGGACTCTGGCTCAATAACCCGAATTTCACGGTTGCAGGCCAGAATGGATCGCCGACAGTTAACGGTTCATTCAGAATGACCCAGGGAACGATGAATATCGGAACCTCAACGGGTAATTCCATGGGCTTCGGTGCTGGCAGTTCGATCATTGTCGAAGGCGGTGCGATCAACGCGACCGGTCGTTTTGGTGTTGCTTCATCGACAAACGCCATTACTTACACACAGTCCGGCGGCACTATCACAGTCGCAACCATAGGTCACTCATCGACAACCCTTGCCAGCTTTGATCTCGGCACTTCGCTAAGTTCAGTTGTAAGTGTTACCGGCGGAACGGTTATCGTTCAGATCGCCAGCACCGCTGCCAGCGGCCCTCGCGATTATCGTATGCAGTCCGGCGCCGGCGTCGCAAGCCTCACAGGCGGCACCTTGCAGTTGGGAAATGCCTCGTCAGGTGCGGCACAGTCGTATGATCTGCGTGGTGTTCTTCTAAAAACGACGAACGTTACCAACACCAGCGCCGGCCATACTGCAGCGATGGACACGACGCTTGCCAACTATAACAACCTCGGACAGGACATTAATATTGCTTCTGGTTCGACATTCAATACAAACAACCTCATCTTCCTGATGGCAGGAAATATGGTCAATGACGGTACTCTCACTTCAACGGGAGCGAGCAGCCGTTATTATCACTTTGGTAATGGCACTGCCCAGACTTATTCGGGTTCAGGTGTTGTCACGGCTCCGATGACAAGCCTTGACTTTGGAAACGCTCTCGGTGTTACGCTCAGCTCGACCAATCAGCTGGTCGTAGGCCGCGTCATTATGTTTGAAGGTAACGTCACCGGCGCTAGCAAGATCACTCTCGGCAATGCAGGCGCAACAACGGGTGTCGTTCAGATCGGTAATACTACTACGCCGACCGCGGCGGGAACATTTGATGCTCCCTTTACCTTCAACCTTGGAACAGGCGGACAAACTATCTCGTATCTGAGAACCACTTTGGCCAGAACGACCGGCGGTGAGGTCAACCCGACACGCAGTCTGACAAGCCTGACATATGATGACAATGACATCACGCATACGCTAACGATCGCTGGCGGTAACTTAACCGTTACCGGAGCACTCGGTTTAACAAACGGCCGTGTTGTTACTGGCGCAAATACCTTGATATCCGGACCTGCCGGAACGGTCACTCGTACCACGGGTTATGTTGATGGCAACTTACAGCGTAATTTCGCAGTGGGTGCTGCCGTTAGCAGAGCATTCGATGTTGGCAATGCAACTTATTCGCCAATGACAATAGCCTTTGCCAACGTGGCAACAGCAGGCGATATGTTGGTTACAACGACAGCGGGCGATCATCCGTCGCTTGGAACCTCCTCATTGGATCCGACCAAGAGCGTTAATCGTTACTGGACGGCCACTAATTCAGGAGTCGTTTTTGACACTGCTACCGTCTCGATGGGATGGGATGCAGCGGACAATGACGCGGGAATTATTCCGGCGGTATTGCAGGTTGGCAAATTTGACGGCGGAACTTGGAGCTATCCGGTACCTGCTTCACCAACCGCAACTTCGATCCAGGCTACGGGAGTAACTTCCTTTAGTCAGTTTGCAGTTGCCCAGAACTTGATCGTTGAAACACCAACCTCGACAAACACGGCGACCGCAACGAGCACTGCAACGAATACCCCGACACCTGGCTGCGGCAGCGGAACGTTCAGCTATACAGGCCCTGAGGTCGCGATCCCGGACAACACTCCTACTGGTGTTAACATCACGATCCCGGTCACCGGGCTGGGAACGGTTGCCGACCTCAACTTCACGTTTGACGGAACACAGGAAGCGACTGTGCCGTCAACTACAGCCGGAGTTCCCCACTCATGGGTTGGCGACGTTACGGTAACGATCATTGCTCCGGGCGGACAGGGATCCGTTGTTGCATTTGACCGTCCGGGCGTTCCTGCTTCCTCATTCGGATGCTCGAACAACAACATCGCTCAGCTCACGCTGGACGACGATGGCGGATTCCCGACGATCGAGAATAGTTGTGATGCAGGAGGTAGTACTGCTGCATTCCCGACCGGTTCATTCTCGCCGAACAATCCTCTGAGTGCGTTTGACGGAATTAACCCGAACGGAGACTGGGTTATCAACTTCAAAGACAGCGGCGGCGGCGACACGGGCTCGGTTCGTGCAGTCTCGCTGGTCATCGACGGCGGATGCGGAACGGCAACGGCAACAAATACCAATACGCCGACCGGTACGCCTTCGAACACGAGCACAGCAACTGAAACAGCAACTGCCACGAACACGGCCACATCAACCAACACGGCAACACCGACGGCAACGGCGACTTGTGAACCGCTTAGCTTCAACTATGCCAACACGAACGCCATTACCATCAATGATAACGCACCGGCTTCACCATATCCTTCGGATATCACGGTGTCGGGTTTAACCGGTAACGTTTACAAGGTAAAGGTTAAACTTAATGGCTTAAACCACACCTTCCCCGCTGACATAGACATGCTCCTTGTCGGACCGGGCGGACAAAACGCGGTCATTATGTCGGATGCTGGCGGCTTCTCAGCGGTCACAGGTGTCTCATTTACCCTTGACAGTGATGCGGCGGTTACCATACCTGCACCACCTGTGGACGGTGGGACATATCGGCCGCTCAACTCCGGTGTAGTCGCTAATGAACTTCCGGCTCCGGCTCCGGCTAGTGCGGGAGGCTCATCATTGGCAACATTTGTTGGCCAGCCTGCTAACGGAAC
>CAZGSC010000200.1:0-5144 GCA_964528325.1 uncultured Chloracidobacterium sp.
CGATCGGATCCGTGTAGCTTCTCGTCGTCGGTGACGCTCCCACTGGGAATGTCGGGGCTCCTACGAAGAATCTCCACGTATTGGTGATACCAATTGGTGCTCCAAGCCCGGCCACGAATCTCGCGAGCAATGCAGCGTCATTCGATGACAGTGTGCCGTTGTTGCTTGTATCCGACGCAACCTTCTGAGCATCGGTCGGTATAAGCAACGTTCCGGCCACATGCTGTGCGATGCGTGCCGCGTCGTTCGACGTGATCGAGTTCTGGCCGGTGGTCTTTGTTACGCCAACCGTGTAGTTGCCCGCACCAAATCCGGTCAACGTGTACTGGCCTGCTGTTCCTCCCGGAGCCGCCGTTGTCGTCGTAACGAATGGCGATCCTACAGTGCTCGACACCGTCGCGTTCGAAATGAACTTCGTCGTTGGCGATGCAGGGTTGCCGTACGTTACCGTTCCGGCGACTGAATTTGCAGCAGGCGTGCCCGTGGACGTTGCCGTCGGTGTGTTTGTTGCTGTCGGAGTTGCGGTATTTGTAGCGGTTGCACCTCCGCAGGTAGAGGCGGGTGTCAACAAGTTACGCGGAATCGGAGCGATCACAACATCAAAGTCCGCATTGTTGTTATTGGTATCCTGACAACCATTGAGTTTACGTACTCCGCCTTCAGTATTTGCCAGTCCGGTTCCATTATTGACGGCAGGATTACCGTTCTCACCAGTATTAGCAGGACCGTTTCCACCTGCTCCATACGCAACCCAGTCAACAATATACGAGAGCTGCGTCGCGTCGCACGGAGTAGCAGTCGCTCCGCAAGTATTCGCCGGAAGCAGACCGGTCACCAATGCTATCTTGCCGCTGGCTGCGGACATATTTATGTTAGTGGTAACGAAATCTGCTGTAACAGGTAAAGGAACTCCCACGGTACCGACCGCGCCGAGCTGAACAAGATAGAACTGTCCGGGATTGAGGCTTACATTAGGAAGGATAACCTCGTTACTCGAAATGCTTGCAAAATTGCCATTATCCGAACCATAGTACAGCTTTAGCAAATTCAGCGATTGGACACTGTTCGTAACGTTTTTGATCTCAACGTAATCATTAGCATACGTTGGCGTTCCGCTGGTCGCACCGCCGCCGCCGTAAACTTGGCTCAACACGAAGGTTGGGCCGGTAGGCGGCGTCTGTGTCGGAGTCGGTGTCGCCGTATCTGTCGCCGTTCCGGTATTTGTTGCCGTAGAAGTCGGGGTCGGAGTGTTCGTGGCCGTCGCCGAAGCCGCTCCGGCTGTAACGCTGATATCGTCGATGCCGATAAATTCATCGCTGCCCGAGGCGTTTGTGGTCATGATCCTGACCTCAAGTATCGCCTGATTGTTGGCGTCTCCCGGAAGGATCAAGGTCACCGGTGTCACCGTCGTGGCTCCTGTACCCGAGACATCCGCAAAATAACCACCCGAAACATTTACAAAAGGTCCGGTTCCGCCCACGCGATATTGAACATTAAGCTGTTGTGCAACATCGCTCGCGGTATCGATATCACGGGCATTAAACGACACATTTATATTGTTGTTGCCGGTCGTATTCAAATAAAGAACGATGTTGGGGGAATCAGATGTTCCCGAACCCTGAAACGCAACAACCGGATCGGTGATCTCAAATTCAACGATACCGCCCGAAACAAAAGTATCCGGAGTCAGCTGGTTCGCATTCACGTCAACATTATCCGTAAATTCGGTGGTTATTGTTCTGGGATCAATATCAGTTGTCGTAGTTAAGGGATTATCTCCGCGGAATCCAAGGATTCCCGGAACTGCGCTCCAATCATCATCTACGGTAATTAATCCCGTATTTGTCCAGTTCTGAGTAAACGGTAACGTTTGGGGTACTGGCGTAATAGCCGGCGTAGCCGTATTGGTCGCGGTTGCAGTATTAGTCGCGGTATTGGTTGCGGTTGCCGTATTTGTTGATGTACTCGTTGGACCGCCTGTAGGCGTATTCGTCGCCGTGTTAGTTGGCGTCGGTGAAGCTGTTGGGGTCGGACCAGCCGAAACTGGTGCAAAATCGACACCACGGAAGACAGTATTTGCAGCTGCCGTAGCAAGCGTGGTCGCTGTACTCGCCGCACCAGTATCCGTTACTGTTATAAGCAAATTTGCACTAGTCGCGGAGGTTGTGGCGTAAATGACTGGATTTCCGCCGGACCAATCAACTGTCAAACCTCTAACAGATGTTGTGGCCGCCCCGGTATTTAATAGTGTGTAAGGATTGGTCCAAGTGCTGCCGTCGAATGTCCACTTTTGAATCCCGCCATTGCTTCCAAAAACACCGTCATCCGCAACATACATCGTGGTACCGGCTGGGCTAATCGAGAAGCTGTAGGGGCTGCGACCGGTGCAAGTCATTCCCGCGAACGGAGTGGTTGTATTACCTGTGCCCGTTGGAGTTCCGGATCCAACCGAATTGACACATGTGCTTCCACCTGCGCCGCTGGTCATATAAAGTTGACCATTGAAGATCTTGACAACCCTTGTATTGGTCGGTGAAGCGGTAACCTGCGTAGACGCTCCCACCGTCAAAAATGGAGCATATCGAAGCCCTGTCGTAGAACTGGTAACCCAAAGGTCCGAACCGTTAGTACTTGCCGCCGAACGAATATTGGCGGTCGTATCATTAAGGGCAGTGGCCGTATCGACCGTTCCGGTTGTATCAACACGGCCAATAATACGATTGGTGGTTGCAGCGGTATCCGAATTTGGTGCCGTACCGCCAGGTGCCTTATCGTAACCGCTAAGCACAAGATATAAACCGTCCGCCGAACGCGATAAGAAGCCTTCTGAGGTCGCTGTTCCTGCTGCAGTGAGTATTCTATTAGCACCACTTACGGATGTTGGCATCGCGACAGACTGGACTGGAACTCCTGCAGTAGTAAATTCATCCAAAAATACTGCAGTAGCGACTCCACTAAGTGCCCCCGTACCAGTACCGACCCGGTAAACGACTAGGTTTCCTGGCGAAAAAGCTGAATCCGGCGATGTTGTTCTAGAAGTCTCCGGCGCTGTCGTTAGGCCAAAGAACTCTTTCACAGAATCGAAAAAAGAAAGGCCGGCGGCATTCGTGCCGGCAACGGCAAGTGTTAACGAAAAAATGCTGATGATGGCGACGACCGCGAATCTGGCAGCAAAATGAAAAGACCTTTGGCTCTTAGACATATTTAACTCCTCAAAAATGATCTGCAAATAACTTGCGAGAAACGTTTGAAAACTAAAAACAATACCACCATTCATCCATGGCGGCGTTCGTAACCTCTATGTAAATAAAGACGTCGGATAATTTTCTCGAATTATATTCTAATTCGCAAGGATTTCAAAGTTAAGTTCTCCTTAAATCAGGGGAGGCGAAATAAAACTACGGCAGAAACCGAGATCCCAACTCCGCCTAACACAAAAAAGCACGAGCAGGCATTTGAGACGCCTGCTCGTGCTGTGTATGCCCGCGTGATCGCGGGGCTGAATATTAACAGCCGTTAGTTCTGCGGATCCGCCGTGAAGTTTGCATCGGCGATATTATCGACGAGGCTGATCACACGTGTCGGACTGCTGAAGCTGTAACGCTGTGAAATAACGGTCACGATGTATGTCTGGCCGGTTGCCAGGCCATCTAGCGAGTAGTAGCCCATCGATCCGGTCGAAACTACAGCCGGCTGCTCAAGGCTGCCGCCCGTAACAACGATCTTCGCATTACGGATACCCATACCGTCAGCCGTCATCACACGTCCCGAGATCGAGGCAGGTGCGGCCGTAAGCGGCAGGAACTGAAGCGTCCATCCACCGTCCAAACAGCCGGTGACAGCCGTCGGGCTGGTAAATGCACCAGCATCGTCACGGAGATAGAGACTCCAGACACCGTTGCCATTCTGAAGGCCGAACGTACCGAACAGTGTCGTACCGATCGGTCCAAGCGGCACGCTGCCGGCCTCAACATAAGGAGCCGGAGGTGCAGGTGCCTGGAACGAGCCAACAGGCGATTCCCAAGTGGTCGGTTCAGTCGTTCCGGTAACTAGCGGACCGGAATCCGGCAGAACGACCGGTTGGAAATCAGCAAATGTCAGGTTGATCGGCGAGTTCTGATTGACCGCGATAATGCCGCCGGCATCACCCATCACAACGTACTTCTGTCCACCGGGGCCGACGAGCAATGCGTCGAAATTGTCCGGTGACAAGTGCCAGAAGCTATTGAAGATGACACGAATGTTGCCAACCTGCGGCGGTAAACCGCTGACTGTGATGGTCGACGGATAAAGATCAGCCGGGGCTCCTAGTGTCGTGCAGACAGCAGCGGCATTAGCAAATGTCTGCGGTGTCGGCACTCCAGTCGGAGTCGATGTCGGCGTGCTTGTCGAAGTTCCCGTTGCAGTAGCCGTAGCTGTAGCAGACGGTGACGGGGTCGAACAGGCACCTGCAAGCAGTGATACATCATCTACCGAGAAGTTGGCGGTGCTCGTTGTTGGGCCAATGTACTCGAACGTAACGTTGTGCGAAGCACCATTAGCAAACGCGTTCAGATTGATCACGCGTTCAGTGTAGCCGCTTTCTGCAGTTGCAGGCTCGGTGTAGGTCTGAACGATGTTTCCGTCGATCTTGATGTTAAGAACGTCGGTAAACGGTGTGTTGACCGAACCGATATGCAGGAAGAAGCGAAGTTCTGCCGTGCCGGACGGGATAACGACGCTCTGTCCCAACGTTGCTGTTTCAGCAGATGTTGCTCCGCCAAACCATGCCCATGTCAGGCCGTTACGCGGCTGTGCTGTTCCGCCGCCGGTTCCGCAAGCTGCAACGGTACAAAGCGGCGTACCAAAGTTGGTCGAGGTCTGCGGATTGTTCCAGGTCGTGCTCGGAATACCGCCGCTCTCAAAGCCGCCGTCAACGATGACATTGGCAGGCGTGCACGACGGTGAAGCCGAAGGCTGCGCCGTAGCCGTATTTGTTGCTGTCGCAGTTGCGGTTGAAGTCGCCGTATTTGTAGGTGTCGATACCGGTACGGTCGCCGTTGGTGTCGGCGTATTTGTATTCGTATTCGTCGGCGTCGATACAGGTACTGTCGCCGTTGGTGTCGGCGTATTTGTATTCGTATTCGTCGGCGTCGATACAGGTA
>CAZGSC010000201.1:0-5135 GCA_964528325.1 uncultured Chloracidobacterium sp.
TTGCAAGTATCGGCAACAGGCTGACCGCAGCAAAATAGATAAACAGCCGCGTCTTGATCTGTGCACCAAGCTCAAAGGTACGTCGTTCGCGCACGAGTTTGATAATGCTACGCAGAAAAATAAACCCGAATATGACGAATGCAATAAAATTAAGCGATGACAAAGCATAGAGCAATATCAGATCGCTGGACGAATCGATCGTAAATTCCTTCCACAAATTCGTCGATTGCAGGATAACGAGCATAGCCAGCGAGACAACCATCAAAGTGCCGACAACCCACGGCGTCTTGCGTCGTTTTACCTTGGCAAAATCTCTTTCCACGATTGCAAGTTTAACACGGCAGAGCTATCCGATAGAATTTTCAGGCAGGCGATGAATTATCTTCTATTTAATGAAAGCGGACAGGTCAGAAGTGGATGGCGGGCGGCGATCTTTTTATTTGCATTCTTTTTCTTGTATGTCGCCAGCCATGATTTGCTCATGTACCTGATAGAACGGACTGGAATCGACGAGATAGCCGCGGTATCGCTTCCTTATTTTTTTTCCGGAATATTTTTCGCTGCTGTTGCCTTGATCATCGGTTGGTTATGCGGATGGCTTTTCGAAGGTCTTCGCTCTTTCAAAACGATCGGCGCGGGGTTTAGCACTAATTGGTTCAGGAATTTTCTGCTCGGCAGCCTATTCGGTGTCGCATCACTTTGCATTGCGGTGATGATAGCTTTTATTTCGGGCGGCGAACATTTTACGTTCGACACGAGCTCGTCTGTAAAAGAAATAATCTTGTCATCGGCCGTTTCGTTTGTCGTCCTTGCTGCCGGGAGCGCGTTTGAAGAAGCGCTATTTCGCGGCTACGTTCTCCAAACATTTGCCCGTTCAGATCTGGCGTGGCTGGCGATCGTGCTGACATCGGTCTTTTTTGGCGCAGTTCATCTAGGAAATCAGTACGCAAGTTTGTTCTCAACGCTCAACACGGTCCTTGCAGGTATTTGGTTCTGTTTGGCTTACTTAAAAACCCGTGACCTTTGGTTCGTTTGGGGAATGCATTTGATGTGGAACTGGACGCAGGGATCCGTTTTCGGCATCGAAGTCAGTGGTGTAACCGTCTTCTCGCAAGCTCCGGTATTACATGAGATCGACCTCGGCCCCGATTGGCTCACGGGAACAGCCTATGGTATCGAAGGCGGCATTGCTTGCACTTTTGCGATCATGCTTTCGATGGCCGCGATCTATTTCCTGCCAATTTCAACCACAGAGAACACAAAGATCACAGAGCAAAATAACAAATAGTTTTTCTCCGTGCTCTCTGTGGTAAATGTCTTACGCTGCCTGAATCTTAAAACTAATATCCACGGCCTTCGCCGAGTGAGTAATGCGCCCGACTGAGATCAGATCGACGCCGGCCTCGGCAAACGAACGCACGCGGTCAAGATCCATTCCGCCGGAAGCTTCGATGAGTACATTCGGCGACATATCGCGGGCCATTTTGACGAGTTTAGCGGCTTCGTCTGGAGTTTGGTTGTCGAGCATGACGATCTCGGCTCCGGCCAGCAGAGCTTCCCTCAATTGCGCCCAATTTGTGATCTCGACCTCGATCTTGTGCAAGTGGCCGCATTGATTCTTCGCCGCGTTGACGGCCTCGGTAATGCCGCCGGCGAGTGCGATGTGGTTGTCCTTGATCAACACACCGTCGTCGAGCCCCATCCGATGATTCTTACCGCCGCCAACCGTGACCGCATATTTTTCCAGCAGCCTAAGGCCGGGCGTCGTCTTGCGCGTGTCAACTATCTTAGCCGCCGTACCTTCAACTGCTTTAACATATGCCCGCGTCAAAGTCGCGATTCCTGACATTCGCTGGAGTAAGTTCAAAGCAGTGCGTTCACCGGTGAGCAGAACGTCAGCGTAACCTTTCAGCGTCCCAAAGACCGTTCCCGAAGCGATCTCGTCACCTTCGTTGAAAGTCGTCTCGACCTCGGGTGTCTCCGGGTCGAGATGAATGAACACCGCCTCAGCCACATCAAGCCCGCACAGCACGAGGTCTTCCTTCGCCAAAAAACGCCCGACACCCATCGTGTCCGCCGGCACGGTCGCCGCCGTCGTAATATCACCGCGCCCGATATCTTCGGCGAGAAACTCACCAATTTCATGCATCACATCACCGCTTTCCAGCCAGTTCATAATGAATGAGCCTAATGCACAAGCCCGCGCGTTAGCAAGGGCGATACCCTGAACCTTTGTTCAAAACAGTGAAAAGGGAAAATCGATCTGTTTTGTAACAGTCACCGGTTTTCCATTGAGCCTCGCAGGTTCAAATTGGATGCGTTTGGCAGCAGATATTGCTTCCTCTGTCAGGCCGTGTGGTAATCCTTTAACGACAGAGATGTGTCCGATATTTCCACTTTCGAGGAATGTTACCTTCAAAGTCACAGAGCCCTCGATCTTTGCCGATCGAGCCGCATCAGTATATCGCGCGTACGGCTTGAGGATCATCTTCAACTCTTGGGTCGGAGATGAGCTTTTAGACGCGGACTTTCCTGTACCGATGCCGGTACCGATTCCCAACCCACGGCCCTGTCCGCTGCCCTGACTGCCGCCTGAGCCGACCCCATTGCTCGGATTCATGACTCGCCCGTTCGGAACGCCCCACTGATCGAATGTCGGAGTTTTCTTTACTTCTGATATTGCAGGTGCCTCGATCTTGATAAGTGTGTCGTAATCATATTCTGTCACGGACCGCAAGAAACGATAGGGTTGATCAATTGAACTGTCAATAATGAACTCGGTCTTTACAGTACGTCGTTTGCCGTCATCGATCCAATCTTTTTGAACACTTGCAACCTGAACTTTCGAGCCGTCCTTGAGCACTTCTCTTTTACTGCTTTTTTGAACGACCAACAGCCTTTTTCCCTCGATGACCTCATAACCAAGATTACGATATTCGACGACACCGTCCTCTTTTGCGTCCTTATTGTCCATTCCCTTGACCAGCCGATAAACATCGGTTCGCCAATGTCCGTCAGGATGCAGGCTGTAGACTTTCTCGTCAATTCTGATCACGTCGCTTCGAGGGTCCTCGAAACCTCTGTACCACATTATGACGCGAATTCGCGAACGATCAGGCTTGATGAACTCCGATATTGTTTCGCTGTATCGTTTCCATATCTGATTGGAGGTTTCTTTAGAAGTGACAGAGAGCCGTATTGTGAACGCAGCATCCGAACGTCCAACATATTCGTTAAATCTTAAGGAGTGATACTGCTCTTCTGTAATAACGCTTCCCTGTGCATACGAAAAAGAACAATACACCAGCAACAGAAAGGAAAATGCTGCTCCACGAGCGAACGATGAGATATGTAAGTTAGATCTTTGCATGTGGCGCAGGTAGATAATACACGAAAAATACTTTTAGAGGCCAAAAACGGTCACGTCCGCAAGTCTAATGCACAGAAATGGTCACAGGGCCATTTTTACCCGTAGTGCTAACGCGAGTGCATTGAGATTATTGTTCAACATCGCGATCTGCTTTTCCAACTCCGCTTGGCGGTCGCGGTGTTCATGGACAGTCCGGAAATACTAAAGTTAGACAAAATGTCCTGCCTGATGTAGAGTAAAAGTCGTCAAGACGGCTCTTGCAACCCCACCCTTTTGACATTCTCATCTACCCGCGATGGTAAGCGAAAAACGAAATAGTGAACGGATCTTCTTACCGCTTTACGTTAACATCGAAGCCTTAGTACACGATGCAAATTCCTGGAAAGAAGATACATTCCTCAAGGATCTTTCGGCCCTTGGAGCGGGTTTTACTTTGAAGAGGCCTGTCAAACTCGGTCAACTCCTATTTTTCGCCATACCGATGCCGCCTGAGCTGCGGCAATATGAACCCCATTCCGAAAAATACCATGTCTGGGGAATCGTGACCCGTTGCGTAAGAATAAAAAAAAATGAGGTAGGTCCGTTATATGCGGTGGGAGCGGCGTTTATCGGTAAAGATCCCCCGCCACATTATTACCTGCATCCCGGGCGTCTTTATGAACTCTCGAATGATGCGCCGGAAAAGAATGGCTTTTGGAAAATTTCCAGCGACGACCTGAAGGAAGACGAACGAGGAGTTCCGGACGGTGAAAAGCGGCCTACGCGGTTACATATGCCTGTCGCTTTAACAATTGAACTCGTGAATGAGGACAATCAGGTTTTGACCTCCGAAACGACGGTCACTGAGAACATAAGTCTGCGGGGAGCGGCGGTGTTTTCGGAACTGTATGTGCAAGTGGGTTCATTGGTTCGCGTCACAAGCAAACTCCATCGGGTCACTCTTATGGCAATCGTCCGAGGCAGACGAGTCGGTGCCGACGGAATTAACCGGCTTCATCTAGAATTTATTGATAAATTGTTCCCGCTCGATGGAGTGTTATGAATATCTTATTAATTGCAGGCGAGTCGATCCCACTGCAAACTTTAGCACACACCGATATTGCTGCAAAAACTTTTACGCTAACGGTTCTGACATCCCTCGCTTTTCCCGCCGATGGCCTAATTGAGGGATTCTAAATTATTATTCAGCGTCTCGATCTGCTTCTCTACCTCAACCTGGCGATCACGGAGTTCCTGCACCTTTTCGGCCGGGGCACGGTCGACGAAATTCGCGTTTGAAAGCTGTCCGGCGAGGCGGTCCTTTTCCTCGGTGAGCTTGGCGATCTGGTTCGAGAGCCGTGTACGTTCAACGTCGAAGTCGATCAGCCCTTCGAGCGGGACGGCGATGGCCGCGTCATTCGTCACCGACTTTGCCGAAGCACGCGGAACGTCGAGAGCGTCAGCGATAACAAGGCCCTCGGCCTTCGCGAGCTTTAGGATCTGTGATTTATTGCCTTCAAATACCGTTTGCATCGCCGCACTCGCCGCGATATGCACCGTGAACTTGATCGCCGTCGGGATATTCATCTCCGCCCGGATGTTACGCACCTTTGTGATAAGGTCGATCACCGCCGACATCTCATTCTCAGCTTGTTCGTCGATCGCGCCTTCGTCGCCCGGCGGAAACTTCGTCAGCATTATCGTCGCTTCCGCATTTGAATACGCGGCATCGTGCAGAGCATTGGAAGTTCCCGGTAATTTCAACCACAATTCCTCAGTCAAATAC
>CAZGSC010000202.1:0-5132 GCA_964528325.1 uncultured Chloracidobacterium sp.
CATCTGCCCGAACATCGCCCGAAACAAGAGTGAATCGTGTCTCGCCAAAGCGTTCAAAACTTATATTCTCAGCCTTAACATCTGCGTCGTTTTCGATGCCGTAAGTTATTGTGCGGCCCTTGCTCAGCCAATGCATCTCAGCAACTCTCGGATCATCAGCGTTCAAAACCGCAGTGCCGCCCGCTTTCATTCCCTCGACGAGTTCTGCCTTTGCCTTTGCAACATTTTCTATCGACCCAAGATGCTCGACATGAACGGGCAGAACATTTAGTTCGACCGCAACGTCCGGCGGCGTTATTCGGCAAAGGCGCTGGATCTCGTTCATTGGCGTGGACATTCCCATCTCGAGAACCGCAACGTCATAACTCGGATCTGCGGCCAACTTTAGGACGGTCAGCGGATGGCCAAGGCCGTTGTTGTAATTCTTGATATTCCGCAGCACTTTTCTGCCGCTAGACGCCAGCACATGAGCGGTCAATTCTTTCGCCGTCGTCTTTCCCGCGCTGCCGGTGATAGCAACGACCGGCTTATTCCATTCGCGATACACACCGTGGGCTAATCGCTGAAACGCCGCTATCACATCATCGGCAAAGATCAAACGATCCTGGTACTGATCTAGTTGAGTTCTATGCTCTTCAAAGCGGTCTTTTCGGACAACGCAAGCCGTCGCTCCTTTAGCAAATGCGTCGGAAACATACTTTGTAGAATCTTCAAAATCACCGTTGAATCCGTTATTGCGATATTCGGGCTGTGATAGTGCAAAAAAAACATCGCCGCTTTTACATTCGCGAGAATCGATAGCAAAAGAACCCACTTCGCGTTGACGCAAAGCGGGATCAAGATCGGGCGCGGCTGCATTCATATATTCAATAGCGGTTTCAAGTTTCAAAGTTGCTCTTGTCTATCCATCCTAAAGATCTAAGATCAAATCGCGGCACCAGTAGAGCCGTCAGTTTGCCTGTTTCCGAAAATCTTTTCTCGTTTGTTTTTTTAACAGGCTTTTCTTTCACCGCAGGCGGAGTCGCTGCCTTGGGCTTAGCGTTCGTTTCCGTTTTAGTATCGGATTTTACTTCCGCCGTTTTTTTATCTTTTAATTCTTTCGCAGGAGCCTCGGGGATCTCTTTTGCCACTAGCGCTTCCGGTTTCACCTGTGCATCGGTGGGAACCTTCATTTCAGTTAGGATCTGCTGTGCGATCTCTCGAAAGACCGGAGCTGAAACCATTCCGCCGTCGCGCGCCCCAACCTTCGGCTCGTCCATCACAACACCAACGACGATCTCGGAATTATCCGCCGGAGCCATGCCGATAAATGATGAGACATATTTCGAAGAATCGATCGATTTCGTCTTCGGATTGAACTTCCATGCTGTTCCGGTTTTTCCCGCCACGGTATATCCGTTCAACTGCGCTCTGCGCCCGGTGCCGTCCAGGACGACCTGACGCAGCATCGTCCGCAGATTCTGCGCTGTTTCAGTCGAAATCACTTGAGTTTGCTGGGGTTGCGTCACTACTGCAGGCTGTTCATCCGACCGGCGAATTTCCTTAATAATGTGCGGTTGATTCCTAACTCCGTTATTAGCTATCGTCGCAAAAGCAGTAACCATTTGCAACGCGGTCACGCTGATTTCATAACCGATCGACATTGACGCAAGCGAGTCGCCATTCCACTTGTCCACAGGACGAACGATACCCTGAGTTTCGGCTGGCAATTCGATTCCCGTCTTGCTTCCAAAACCCATCTTTTGGACCATCGAAGAAAAATCTTCGCGGCCAACGCGCATTCCTGTTTTGATCGCGCAGACATTGCTCGAGTGAGCGAGAGCCTCCGAGTAAGTCATTGTGCCGGTGTGATGATCGGAGAACTTATGATCAGCGACGGTTATGGAGCCATTGCCGGCATCGATCTTATCCTCCGGTGAGAACAGATTTTTTTCTAAAGCCGACCCATAAGCGACGATCTTGAAAACCGATCCCGGCGAATACACGGATTGGATCGCTTTGTTGCCGATATGCTCCGCCACAGAGTCAGTGATCGTATTCGGATCGTAAGTCGGATAATTTGCCAAAGCGAGGATCTCACCATTTTTTGGATTGATCACGATCGCCATTCCCGACTTAGCCTGAGACGCGCGGACTCCGTTTTCGAGAGCCTGTTCGGTTATATACTGATAAGCGGCATCAAGGGTCAGAACAATATCGCTCGGCTCCTCGCGTTCGACTGTGGTCTCATCATAAACGCGTCCAAGACGGTCGCGCTCCTGCAGTTTCTTTATGATCGCTCCATGCAAAACATCATCCTTTGATTGCTCGATGCCTGCGCGCCCGTCATCGTCGGAGTTGCTGAAACCAATGACCTGTGCAGCCATCGTTTGGTATGGATAGCTGCGCTTTTGATCTTCTCTCCAATGAAGGCCGGTGAAATTAGGCAGATCGGCCTTCTTGACGTCGGGAGTGTCTAAAGCCCTGTTGATCTTTTGAACCAATTCCTCGTCAAGTTTTTTGGCGACAGGAACAAATCGCTTATTGGCTTCCTTGCCTTGCTTAAGTTGATTTGCAAGCTGATTGACATTGAGATTGAGGGCTTTCGCAATGGATTTTGCTGCTGCAGCCGTATCGGCCATTTCGGTCGTATCTGCATATAGTGTCTTAACACGAAGGCTCATCGCCAAGGCTCGGTCGTTACGATCATATATCGTACCGCGCAGCATCCGCGTCTGTTTCACATCCTGCCGAATGTCGACAGCCCGTTCCTTTAGCCATGCGTGCTGCGTTATCTGAAGGTTGACCAGCCGTGCGCCGATACCGCCGATCCACAAAACAAAAACGGCCACCACCAGCATAAATCTCGTGAAGGCCACTTGACGAAGATCTTTCTTCTTTGTTTTTTTTCCGTTTCTCATTTGTAGACGATTCTTTTTACCGATCAATCATTCGAGGTCTTTGTTTTAGCTTGCTTTGCAGACTTTTCCGGCTTGGAATAGCTTGCTGTTGCAGTCTGAACAGGCGACACAGCCGCGGTCTTGATCACCATCGACTTGGCATCGGAAACTTGTGGAGGAATTGCTTTTTCTCTGGTTGTTGAAACGACCTGGGCCACTTCGCGTTCCGCTCCTGTTGAGGTCAGCAAACCTGTTTTCTTCGCCGCTTTCTTTATCTCGGTCGGCGAGAGTGAGATTTCGCGGGCGAGCAAAAGGCGCCGCTTCTCGGCCTCGAGATCATCGACCTGCTTGCGAAGACGGGAATTTTTTATCCCGAAGTCCATTGATGAGAAATGCTGACGGGCTGCGAAGAAAAAACCGCAGACAAGCGTCACGGCACAAACAAACATTAGCGAATATGTACGAAGGCGTGACGAACCGCTTTCCTGTTGTTTAGCCCTTACTCTCGCAGGCCGTATTTGATTTCTCTTATTCATGGACATCCTCCGGAAGGTAAATAAAATTCCAGCTAATTTTCTATTTTGCGGCACGCTCTGAGCTTTGCACTTCGCGAACGTGAATTCTTGTTTTGCTCTGCCACAGATGGCAAAACCGGTTTCCGTGTTAGGATCTCAACCCGTTTTGCTGCTCCGCAAACACATTGCGGTATTCGCGGCGGGCATTGGCACTTGCCCGAGAGACGCTGAAAGGCTTGTTTTACTATGCGATCCTCGAGTGAATGGAAAGTGATGATCGCCAGAATGCCGTTAATTTTCAAAAGATCGACCGAGTCGGAAATAAATTGCTCTAAAATATCAAGTTCGCTGTTTACGGCTATCCGCAATGCCTGAAATGTTCGTGTCGCGGGATGTGTTCTATCCTTCGGACTTGTCCTGACGGCCCGTCTTACTAATTCCGCAAGTTCGAACGTCGTTCTAATAGGGGTACCGCTTTCCCTCTTTTCAATGATCCACTTGGCGATCTTACGTGAAGCTCTTTCTTCGCCGTATTTATAAATGATGTCAGCCAGTTCTTCCTGTCTTATCGTCGCCAGCAACTCCGCCACCGTTTGTCCCTGGGACTCGGGGTTCATCCGCATATCCAGCTCTGAATCGAACCGAAAACTAAATCCTCGCGTCTCGCTGTCAAGTTGGAGTGATGAAACCCCTAGATCAGCCATTATCCCGTCGGGCGTTCCCACATTCGCGGATGTGACGACCGTTCGGATGGTGGAAAAATTCCCATGAAAGATCATGATCTTATCCCCGAACCGCTGAAGCCGTTCCTTCGCCAACTTCAACGCCTCATTATCCTGGTCTATCCCAATTACTCGTGCTTCGGGAGAAGAATCAAGTATCGCCTCAGAATGCCCTCCAAGCCCAAGCGTCGCGTCAACGAAAAGACCGCCATGCTGTGATTGCAATAAACCAAGCGTTTCGTCAAGCAAAACCGGCTGGTGAGCGTCAATTTCCGGCATATTTCAAAGAGCAAACAAATGCGGTCAGACTATCCGTCACACCTTTTAATTCGGCGCTTAACCCGGTTAAGCATGTATTTTAGGATTTACGTTTGATGCTGGCAAGTAAATGCCGGCTTTTGCAAATACTCAAGCATTTTAAGCCTAAATTTCGAACCGTGTCAAGCGAATATTTCTTAATCACTCTTAATCACACATTTAAGATGGCCCGACACCTTCAATCGCCAGTTTTCCGCCTATTTTGTGTTTCCTATTTTCACTGATATAGGATAGAACCGACCTCCGAACAACGATGGACTCTTTATTTTTAAAACTACTGGTATTTGGCCTGCTTGCGGCCGGAGCGAATGTTCTCGGGGGGTTGATCTTATTCCCGTCCAGACTTCACCACAACTACAAACGACTGCTTCGATACCTGTTGGCTCTCGGAGCAGGATTTATGCTTGCTGTCACGATATTTGATCTCCTCCCGGAATCTGTTGTACTTTGGCAAAGATCCACTCCGCTTGTGATCGAAGATCTATATTTCCCCATGCTTCTCGTAATGGGCGGATATCTTCTCACACAGTTCTTTGAACACACGATCGCGCCGCACTTCCATCTTGGCGAAGAAGTGCATTCCGACGAAGTGATCTCCATATCTTCCGCATACACGGCAGTTGGCGGCTTGTTGATACACACATTTTTTGACGGCGTCTCAATAGCAGCGGCCGCTCAGATAGACATTCGGATCGGAT
>CAZGSC010000203.1:0-4933 GCA_964528325.1 uncultured Chloracidobacterium sp.
CGGCTACTGCGCGGGCGAGATCTGTTGCGTATTCAACTGAAATTGCGCCGCCGGCAACCGCAGTATCCATGTTCACATCGACTACGACATCGACAGTTATTTCAAAACCGATCTCAAGCTGTACATCGTCGGCATTTCTATCCTGGCCCGATACAACGACTTCCTTGCTGTTCGTCTTAAATCCAGGAGCATCAATTTCGATGCGGTATGTGCCGGGGACAAGATCCTCAAATTTATATACCCCCGAATCGTCCGGTTGTGTAGTGGCCGTCTTGTTGGCCGAGACGCTATAGATCGCAACCGTTGCGAAAGGTATTACAGCTCCATTTGGATCGTAAACAGTTCCCGTAATTTTCCCGCGTTCAGCCGGTTGTGGCTTTGTCGTCTTGTCCTCAACAGATTTTGCAGAACCGATGTTGTTCTGCTCGTCAGGACAACTCACAGGCCTGTCGTTCATAAGCTTTGCGGTCGTTCCTTCTTGTGCGTAAGCCATTGTTGCGAGGCCAAGCGAAGCCGAAATCACACCTGCTGCCAGTCCGGGAGTTCTACGCGTGATATGAAACAATTGGTCCGCGAAAAGAGGCCTTTTTGTTATTGGATTTGGAACGTAACGAATGCAGATATTTCCGCCCGACGCTCTGACGAGGCGCATTGCCTCTTTGCGTGTCATCTCAGACAAGTTATTTACAGATTTAGAGCAATGTGAGCAAAAACGTACGCGTTCGTTTCCTTCCATTTGAGCCCAATCTTCGGTGCAGGGATCTTTAACTTTTACTGAATCGATGAAGCTTTTTTTAGACATAGTTTCTCCTCAAACGGCTCGTGTGATTGTCACGCGTCCGCATATTTAGACACCTTCCAATAAGAGAATGTTCCGGGAAGAGTTTTCTTGCGACTAGTCTTAACTGCCTAGATGCAGTGAGTTTTTCGATTGGTTGCTTTACCGCAAAATTTTATAGCAGGAACGTCCCGCTATTTTGCTGAGGTCGAAGGCACCGGCCAAGCGTTGGCTTTCTTCGGCAGACGAGCGGCCATTGCTTTGCCCTCAGCAGAGGTCCAAGGCTGTCCGTAGAAAAATGAGGTTGATGGCCCCGCGAGTCGCGCGTCCATCGGTGCGCCGCCCTGCGGAATTTCCATGTCGATAAGATATGAATTAAATCCAAGATTAATATTGCCGCGTTGTTCCGGATGCAAAGCAGGACGTCCGTCGCGGCCTATCGTCCATCGCCAGGTTCGCCAAATTTGTCCCGCCTTTTCGATCTTGCACACCCAATTGCCGGGGTAATTTTCCATCAGCAGGCGGCCGGAACGATTGTCGCCGCCCCACGACAACGGTACGAGCATGCGAACAACATAGAACTGCATTTTTTCTTCATAGGGAAGGCCTGCTTTGAATTTAGGAGCAAGACGATCCTGGTAAACGGCGAAATCATTACGGACATATTTCATGTTTGCTTCGGTCGCATAATCGACGGGTCCGGGCAGCGTCAACGGTTTGCCGTCGACAGTGCAGCTAAATGTGGTAGCGGGCAAAGGGTTCATCACGTCCGTAGGCGGAGCGACACTGAAATGTAATTCAACCTGATTTTGGCCGGAGCGTTCCGGCCGCTGCGCGTAATCGAAATAAGGAATATAGTTCGTTGGGCGAAGATACATAAAACTTACTGCTGCCTCGTTGTGACGGTTGATCATGTAAACCGGCGGCTCGGTGCCAGGCTGTTGCCCCGAAGGAACACGATTGATCGGGTGGACATCGATCTTATATGTGCGAGCCAGTTTTTCGGCGCCGGTCGATCCGTTCACCGTGAAAACACCGACATCAAACATTCCGGTTTCTTTCGTTGCCGAAGCCTTTTGCCAGCAGTCGTTCGTCCACATAAAACTGTCGTCGATGTCACGCGCGGTCTTGTGATATTGAACGGTATCGCACAACGTCGTTCCCGTCGTGCGGCCGCCTTTTGAAACGACGAATTTGATCTTGCTGCCTTGAGGGTACTCGCCAAAAATGCGGACATAGCTTCTGAGCATCCAGCCCTTGGCGGTCGGAATATTGTTGCCTGCCAGATCCTGCGCCGGCGAAGCCTCGAACCAAGTATAGCCGTCGTCAACAACATCCTGCCGAGTCGCCTGCGCGTTTGATGTCACAACAAAAAGCACGGTGAACAAGAGCGCGATAATTCCGTTTTTCATAATTTTTTTGAGAATAATAGCACATTCCTTTGACTCGAACGTAAAGCGCCTTAACATAGGAATGTGGATATTAAGAAATTATACTTTTGCTGCCTTGTTGTGATCGCAACTTGCGGTTTCTTAGCATCACCGATCTGTGCACAAGCTGATAGCAAAGCAACTCCTTCGCCCACACCGCATAACCATGACCAAATGGATAATATGCCGGGAATGCAGCACGGCGATCATGAGATGCAGATGTCTTCGACGGTAAATGTAGGAGATTCGATGGAACGCGAGGCGTCGGGCACTGCATGGAATCCTGACTCGTCGCCGGTGTACGCAAAGATGAAGATGACGAGCGGCGGCGGAATGTGGATGTTCATGGGCACCGCATTTTTGCGCTATACGGATGTCGGGTCGGAGCGTGACGTTTCGAGTGCCGGCAAGGGAGGCCGCAGCCGTGTCGATGCGCCGTCGATGTTCATGGCGATGTATTCACACGGAATCGGCGAGAAGGCACAGTTTGGCTTTCGCTCGATGCTCAGCCTCGATCCGATCATCGAACGCGGTTACGGCTATCCGCTGCTCTATCAGAGCGGTGAACTTTATCGCGGGCAGCCGATACACGACCGCCAACATCCGCACGACCTCATTAGCGAATTGGCGGTAACGTGGTCTTACAAATTCAGTGACAAACGCTCCTTTTATCTTTACGCCGGATATCCCGGTGAGCCTGCACTCGGGCCGCCGATGTATCTTCACCGAACCTCGGGAATGAACAACCCGGATGCGCCGATCGGACACCATTGGCAAGACTCATCGCATATTACATTCGGCGTTCTTACCGCCGGTTACTCTTTTGGAAAGGCCAAGATAGAGGCGTCCGCATTCAACGGAACCGAGCCGAACGAGAACCGCTGGAATTTTGACAAACCGCGCCTTACTTCATTTTCCGGCCGTCTTTCGTTCAACCCGACAAAAAATTGGGCCCTGCAGATATCGCATGGTTATCTAAAAGATCCAGAACCTGCTGAACCGGAAATTCACATCCTTCGGCGAACGACGGCGTCTGCGATCTACAACAAGAAATTTGACGACGATCACAACTTTGCGGGAACGGTAGTCTGGGGACAGAATTATACAAATGGCAGCGCCACAAATTCGTTGCTTTTCGAGTCGAACTATGACTTTTTTAAGAATGCGATCTTCGGACGTGTCGAGACCGTGCAGAAGAGCGGCCACGATCTCGTTCTTGATCACACTCTCGAAGATGAGGTTTTCAACGTAAGCAAATTTTCCGTTGGCTATGTTCGTGACATTGTGCGCGACAAGGGCATCGATGTTGGGCTTGGCGGGATGTTCACAGCGAATTTTAATCCGCGGTCGCTGACGCCTTACTACGGCGGTACGTCACATGGCGGTTGGCAGATATTTATGCGGTTTAGGTCATCAAAGGTCGGGCATTAGGATGAAGGCCTAGTTCACGGCAAAGCTGATATTAACGACAGCCGTCATATCCTTATCTATGGTTGACGTGTCATAAACTCCGTAATCAGAAACATCGGTAGAGTCTGCCGCCGTTATCTGAAGCACGCCCATTTTTGCGGATCTGACAGATCCGATCTTGTTGCCCGTGCTTGATGCTATTCGCTCGGCGCGTTCCTTTGCATCCTTTGCGGCTTCGCCGAGCATTTCGATCTTCAGGTCGCCGATCTTCGTATAGTAGTATTTTGGGGCGGTTGATTCAATCAGAATACCTTGATTGATCAGCTCAGTCGCTTCGCGGGCTACCTGTGCGATCTTCTGCACGTCGTTCGAATGGATCTCGATCTCCTGTGTCAGTGAGTATCCGGTCACCTCCGCAGTTTCATTCCCGTCGCTGTCTTTCCTTTTTATTGTAGTCGTCGATATCGACGAAACGGTCATTTGCTCCTCTGGAAGGCCTTTTGACAACAGATACTGTTTGATCTTTGGGATACTGTCTGCAAGCTGTTTGTAAGCATCAGCCAATTGCGGTGCCTGTGCCGAAACGCCTGCGCTCCAGATCACAAGGTCGGACGTTATCCGTTTCTTTGCCGAGCCGGTCACTGTTATTGCCTCATCGCCTCTTCTTGTCTTGGAATAAAACCAACCGAAAATGAACGACGACAAAACCAAGCCGATCGCCAATGCAATGCCGGCATTGAGCAAGTTGTTCTTTTCTGCAGCCATTCTTCACCTCCAGAGGCTAGGGTTCCGACGTGAAACCTCCATGCATTTTCATACAGGGTATGAAGTCACATTACGCCTGTACGGAGCCGCAGTCAACAACTATTTTTTTACTCAAATCGACAAGACACCAAATGCTGAAATTTGCTATTAGTGTGGGGTAAAGCTACGATTGGTATTTGGCACCAGACCGATAAAGGAAGAGAAAACTGATGAAATTACCCGGTGGATTAGATTTGGATTCGATGATGCGCCAGGCCCAGCAGATGCAGGAGCAAATGGGCCGCGAGATGAAGGAAATGACCGTTGATGCGGCTGCCGGCGGCGGTGCCGTGACGGTGAAAATGCGCGGCGATTTTGAGGTTGTCAGCCTGACGATCTCGCCCGACCTTGTAAAAGACGGTGATGTTGAAATGATCCAGGACCTGACCGTCGCGGCTTTGAACGAAGCCCGCCGCAAAGTCGAGGAAACGCTCAAAGGCAAACTCGGCGGCATGCTGCCGCCTGGATTGATGTAAAAAATGCTTGATTACTCCGAGCCCGTCGCTAAGCT
>CAZGSC010000204.1:0-4908 GCA_964528325.1 uncultured Chloracidobacterium sp.
CTCTATCGCCCAATCAAAGACGATCTCATTGACTCGGCCCGCTTGAGCCGCACGCAGACGCGCGCGTTCGAACACCTTCTCGAATATTCGCGGCACGCCGATAAAGATCGTCGGCCGGACCTCATTGAGATTATCGGGCACCTTGTCTATGGACTCCGCGAAATATACACACATTCCGTATCGGATGTAAACGTACATCCCTGTCCGCTCGAAAACATGCGAGAGAGGCAAGACGGAAAGCGAAACGTCCCGCCCGTCAAAAGCATATTTTTCGCTTGCATCTATCACATTAGATATCAGATTTGCATGCGTCAGCATCACGCCTTTTGGCTCCCCGGTCGTGCCGCTCGTGTAGATCAATGTTGCGATGTCTGCCGGTTCTACTGCATCGCGTAGTTCATTGACCAAAGCTGGATTGTCCGCTCTCAAGCGTCGGCCGGCGGATTCGAGTTGTTCCAAAGAGATAACTCGTTGATCGCCTGTTTCACTAGCAGAAAAAAGGATAATTTTCTCAATCGATGTGCAGATGTCGATCGCGGGCATCAACCGCGAGCAGCTTTCGCTGTCCTGAAGGAAAATTATCCGCGCTTCGGAATCATTAATAATGAACTGGACGGAATCTGGAGCCAGTGTCGTGTAGATCGGTACATCGATAACGCCCGCAAACTGGCAGCCGGCATCGACAAGCGTCCAGTCAGGTGAATTTGGAGCAAGAATGGCAGCTCGGTCGCCCTTTCGAAGCCCGAGCGAATGCAGGCCAAGTGCAATATTCTCTGCACGAGTAGCCATTTCAGCGGACGAAATTGCTTTCCATTCACCATCTTTCTTGTAATTGAGCGCGTTGGGAAGATCAAATTCAGCCGCGGATCGAAGAAATAGTTCGGGCAGCGTTTTCGGGTCGGTGATATGTTCGAAATGTGGCACCGAAGCTCTATTGATCACATCGTTTTGCTCATGAGCTTCGATCATTTCACCAGCACGCCTCCGAAGAACAGTTTTAAGACCTCATCCGCCATCGCACCGAGCGGGTAGGATTTTTTTGAAAGGATCCAATTTGTGACCATTTCATCGAGGGCCCCGTAAAATATTTTTGCTGCCACAATGGGTTTGATGTCGTTCCGGAAATCGCCGACAAGTTGGCCGTTTTCGATGGTCTTGCGAATAATGTCCAGATATTCGGCAAATCCCGCCGCCGAAAACTCCTGCATAAATTTCGTGGACCCGCGAAGTTCAACTTGAAACACGATAGCGAGGTCACGGTCCGCGCCCAGTTTTTCCAAATGAAGTTCCGCAATGCGCGTAAGCTTTGCCTTCGGCGCATCGATCACAGCCAATTCTTTCTTTCCTTCAGCAATGAACTCCGCCATCGCTCGGTCGAATATCGAATGCAGAATCTCGTCCTTGCTCTTGAAATATAAATAAACCGTCCCGTCAGCAATGCCCGCCTCGCCCGCGATGTCCGAAACCTTTGAATTAAAATAACCAAATTGTGCAAAAACCTTGATGGCGGCACGCAGTATTGCTTCCCGTTTATCGATACCGCTCTTGACTGTGACACCTTTTTGGCCGGCTCTGGGCATAAGAATATTTATGAATGAATCTTCATTCAGTATGTCTTTAGGCTATAACAGAAGCGAATTATAAATCAAGAAATTTTAAGAATAATTGTTATGAGCGGGAAACTGAATGGCGGAGAGGACAGGACTCGAACCTGCAAGCGCTTACGCGCGGTAGTTTTCAAGACTACTGCCTTACCAATTAGGCTACCTCTCCGCACCTCGCGGGCGAACTAAAACTATAAATAAAACACGGCCGATAAACAACTCAAAAGTTTATTTGGCCGTAGCTGTTTTTGACCCAAACTGTTTGGCAAGCTCAGCTTTTACTAAATCCACGCCTTTCTTGCCCTGCATCTTCATAATGATGCTGCCCGACCGATCCAGCACGTAATGCATCGGGAACGGCATGTCGATCTCGCCGTTTTTATCAGGTGTTCCGAATTTGCTGAATATTATCATTTCGGCACTCGGAACAACTTGGTATTTGAACGGATTTTTTGCGAGAAACTTCTCCAGGTCTGTTTTTTTGCTGGCCGCCAGGGCAATAAAAACAACGTCTTTATTGTTTTTGTATTCATCGACAACCAGATTTAGCATCTTGATCTCGTCACGGCAATTGGCGCAATTGATGAACCACAAATTGAGCACGACCACCTTACCTTTTAACTCAGCAGTATCGATCCTGCTGCCGTCCATCGTGATCGCGGCAAAGCTTGGCTGCTGTTGATTGCCCGCTGATGATCTTGTTTGAGCTGAGAATGAGCCGGAAGCGAGCAGGAGAAAAGCAAAGACCAATAAATACTTCATAACCCTTTTGTAGATTCAAAAGGCTAACTTGTCAAGAATTATCGATTTGCCAGAGCTTTGTCTATTGCATCAGCCAGAGGCTCGGCCTTGTCCCAGCCATAATCCTGGTATTGGATCCTGCCGATGCGATCAATAAGGTAATAGGCAGGGTATGCGATATTGGCGCGTCCGTCACTGTCAGGCCTCTCGTATTTCAGCATAAGGCCGAAACTATTTGGCAGGATACGGAAGCGAAAAGGGTGATCCTTTAGATACGATTTGAGTATATCCTCTCCCTCAGCCGATGCGGCCAGAAAAACAACTTCTTTGCCCACGTATTCGCCTGCGAGCCGGTTAAGTTTAGGGATCTCGCTCTGACAGATCGAACACCGTGTCGACCAAAATGTCAGAAGCACAACCTTACCCCTCAGCGCGGCCATATCCACGGCCTTGCCTTCGATCGTTGTCGCCGTAAAGGCTTCTGCCTTTCTTGCGCTCTGAGCCCCGGCGGCAGCCGAAAAAGAAAATACGAAGATAAATACTACAAGTATGCGAATTCTTTTCATCAGGGATATACGGGAACAATTTTGTTGCAGAAATTCTGCCTATTTAAACAGATTGGCAATAATGAACGCTTTCCAATGAAGCAGGAAAGTCTTTGTTGTCGATCTCGCTGACATGGTTGCAAATTAATTGCTAAAATCGCCGCAATGCTTTTGGAATCTATCGAAGCCAAAAACTTCCGCAATTTGCGGGGCTCGCTCGCGTTTGGCGAAGGCCTGAACATCCTGATCGGCGAAAACGGTATGGGCAAGACCAACTGGCTCGAAGCGATCGCCGTGCTTGCATCGACGCGGTCGTTTAGAACCGCACGGCTGCAGGATACCATTAATTTTGGCGATCAAACAGCAATGATCGGCGGCAGTGTTCGTGAATCGCCTGAAATATTCCGCGAGCTGCGCATCGTGATCGCTGGAAACACAAAAACAGTAACCGTAAATGGAAAGAAAGAAACGGTTTCGGAGTATCTCGGTCAACTTCACGCGGTCGTTTTTAACTCCGATGAGCTTGAGATCGTCCGAGGTTTGCCGGATGCTCGAAGGAGGTTTCTCGATGCGGGCATAATTTCACTTCATCCGCCGTTCATTCAGGTTTTCGCCGACTATAACCGTGTAATAAAGCAGAAAAACGCGCTTTTCCAGTCATCGAAAGAAACAGAACAGTCTGTTGAAAAGATTGTGGAAAAACTGGAACCATGGAACAGCCAGCTTGTTCCGTTAGCTACGAAAATACACCGCGCTAGAGTCCGTTTCATCGAGCGGATCAATGAAGTACTGGAAAAACAGCTGTTTGGCCGCGAAGAGCTTTCCGTTCGCTACCTGTCCTCGCTTGAGGGAAAAGGCGACCTCGCAGATTACCAAAATTTAATTGCAGAACGGCTATCACTTCGTGTTCAGGCCGAAGTAGTTGCCGGACATGCTCTTATTGGCACGCATCGGGACGATATGGAGCTGAAATTTGATGGTCACGATATTAGAAAATTCGGCTCTGCCGGGCAGCAGCGAAGCGCTTTGCTCCTTTTGCAGCTTGCAAATATCTCTGTTTTTCACGCCACACGCGGAGAATATCCGCTGTTTTTGATCGATGATATTGACGCAGAACTCGACTACAATCGCATTGGCAAACTGCTCGATTTTCTACGCGATAGGACTCAGACTTTCGTAACCACATCAAAGGAAAGCCTGATCGACAAATTCGGTACCGGCGCATGTGTCTTCGAGATAGAAAACGGCACCGCTAAAATGCGTTGATATTGCGTTTTTTATTGGCTTTCCGGCTGTTTTTATTCTCCGAAAAATGGTAAAATAGTTTTTTCGCTCGTTCCTGCAATTTTCCGTCGGGCAATTCCCTTGGAACAATACTATTTCGACGGCTTGATCGTGGGAAAAAGCGTGATTTTAATAAAGTTATTAGCATATTAGAGGTTAATTATTTTGGCTAAAGCAAAACAGGAATACGGGGCAGATCAGATAACCGTTTTAGAGGGCCGCGACGCGGTGCGTAAGCGTCCCGCGATGTATATAGGCTCGACCAGTGAGATAGGGCTTCATCATTTGGTTTACGAGGTTGTAGATAATTCGGTTGACGAGGCTCTCGCCGGTTATTGCGACACTATCGAGGTCACGATACACATCGATAATTCGATCACAGTCGTCGATAACGGCCGCGGCATCCCGACGGACATTCACAAACAGGAAGGCCGCAGCGCCGCCGAGGTCGTGATGACCGTACTGCACGCGGGCGGCAAGTTTGATTCAAACTCATATAAGGTCTCGGGCGGTTTACATGGCGTCGGCGTAAGCTGCGTCAATTTCTTGAGCGAATACCTGCGACTTGAGATCTGGCGTGACGGAGCAACCCATGAAATGGAGTTTGAGGCCGGAATTCCCGTCGCGCCCCTAAAACAAACCGGAACAACAACAAAACGCGGTACAAAGATCACGTTCCGGCCCGATTCGAGCATTTTTGAAACAACTGATTACAGCTTTGAAAAGCTGTCTGA
>CAZGSC010000205.1:0-4837 GCA_964528325.1 uncultured Chloracidobacterium sp.
TGACGTCAGCAACAACCTTCTGGGTCGTATTCAAAAGGTTGGTCCCCGACACATGCTGTGCGATCCTTGCCGCATCATTTGAAGTTATGCTGTTTTGTCCCGTTGTCTTAGACAGCGAAACTGTATAAGACCCGGCACCAAAACCTGTCAGCGTATACTGCCCCGCAGTTCCGCCCGGAGCCGCTGTCGTTGTGAAAACATTCGGCGAACCAGTGCCTGTGACCGTTACGTTTGAAATATATTTCGGAGGAGCTAACGCATTGCCGTAGGTGACCGTTCCGCTGATGGATGGTGTGCCCGCAGCAGTCGGCGTGGACGTCGGCGTATTTGTCGCGGTTGGGGTTCCGCCTGGAGCGGTAACAGTCGAAGTAGTGTAGATCTGATCGCCGTCAAAATTGTTGTCGTTATCTGCCTGGTTTCCTGCAGCGTAGAATGTGACCGGCCCGACATCGGATTCCGGAGCGGTCCAATTAAATGACCATGCTGCTCCGCTGGCCGTTCCAGGGAAGGTTCCGGTTTCCGTATGCTCGATATAAAATCGTGAGTTCCCGAAGTCGATTTGAGTTAAACCGGAAGTGTTAGCAAACGCTCCCGCAAAGGCGTTGGTTCCGTCGAGGGCCGTCATCTGAAACCCCCATCGCAACCGCGTCGCGTCGGTCGTCGAGTGCAGCACTTGTATTTGATACGTTTGTCCGGGGACATAGTTTGCGGGAGCATTGATCGTAAAAATGCCCGGTCCCGTATTATTAAAGTGACACTCGGAGCAAATGCCTTCGCCCGGTCCGGCCGTATATCCTGGCGGCGGACCCGATGAAAATGAATGGGCCGCGGGGACGAAAAGGTTTTTGGTAAACAACAATCCAATTCCAAATAACAGAAAAGCAAACACGCAAACAACCTTGATCTTGATCATACTTCTCCAAAGAAATTAAGATGCACCCGTCGGACGAAGCGTGTCATCAAACACCCCAAGTAGCTTTATCCTAACAATAAATGGAACAAAACGCATCATTAGCGTGTGTCCGAGGACGTTGTTACAATGTTAAAAAAAGATCTGTGAGGTCAGCTGTTATGCGTTCGAGAATGCTTTTGCCGATGTTGATGTTCGTGATCGGTATTTCTCATTCGGTTTACGCCCAAGAGGTAAAGCCGGGCGATAAGGATGAGATCATACGTATCGACACGCAGCTTGTCGATGTGCCGGTCGCGGTTGTTTCGGCAAATGGAACGCCGCTGCGTGGGCTGAAGGCTTTGAACTTTATCGTCTCGGAAGACGGCAAGCGGCAGGATATCGTTGATTTCTCGACCACAACGGAACCATTTGAGGTGGCTTTGCTGCTCGACACTTCGGGATCGACACGAGCAGATCTGAGACTGATTCAGAGCGCGGCTCAATCTTTTGTCGCATCTTTACGGCCCGGGGACCGCGTTGCGATCATTGCCTATAATACCGGACGCCGGGACGGCCAGGCTTTTGCGGTGGACGAAGTTGTTAGTCTATTAACCGACGACCGGAAGGCTCTCAGAACCGCGATCGACAATATCAGTACAAGCAACGGCACGCCGTTTTACGACTCGCTATTGAAAGTTGTCGAAAGGGTTTTTCGCGATCCGCCGAAGGAACAGTTTCGCGGGCGACGAGCTCTTGTTGCACTGACGGATGGAGTTGATTCGACCAGCTCTGCGGAATTTTTGGAGGTCAAGGAAGCGTTTGATGCTGCAGGCATCATCTCATTTTT
Source organism: uncultured Chloracidobacterium sp. (assembly GCA_964528325.1). GTDB lineage: Bacteria > Acidobacteriota > Blastocatellia > Pyrinomonadales > Pyrinomonadaceae > OLB17. Next base: position 1,740 of record CAZGSC010000205.1, read on the forward strand.
TATTCAGATCGATACTCGTGATGTTTTTGAGGAAGGTCTGCTAGGCGATTGTAAGTTGGCAACAAGATTTTCCGCCGCGCAGATACGACGTTACTACAGAACTCTGAATGTTAAGGGGAAAGATATGGAAAAGGCGGTAAATTTTTGTCAGCTTGGTGACTTCGAACGCCTCGCGATCAGTAAGAAACTTTATGAGATCGCTGATAGCGAAATGAACGACCTCGCCAAAACATCGGGCGGCAAGGTCTTTCCCGTTGGCGATCTCAGTGAGGCTCGAGCTGCCTTTAAGAATGTTGCTGACGAGATAGGAACAAAATACTCGCTCGGATATTATTCATCCAACGAAAAACGCGATGGGGCTTATCGCAAGATAAAAATAGAATTAAAGGGGTTACCTGCCGGATCAAAGGTCAGGGCGCGCGAAGGATATACTGCGCCAGTGAATTAGATTCTCAAGCTCATAAAAAAAGCGGTTCATTCTATTGAATGCACCGCCTTAGATTTGCTTATAGACTTACGCCGTATTTTTTTAATGAACGGACCAGCCTGCGGTTGCAAAGTCACATGTTCCGGCTGTCGGACATTGTCCCCATTGGAAGGCACGGACACTGTTGCTTGCGGAATTTAGGACGTAAAAGGCTGTCTGGCCTTGTGTAGAACTTCCGCGCCAGACCGCTATATCGGTCTTGCCGTCGCCGTCATAGTCGCCGGGTACCGATTGGTCTCCCGTTATCCCCCATTGTTGGAAGAAGCCACTGCCGGTACGAGTCAGGACATAATGATTCCTAAGGCCGCCCACTGTCCGGCGAACACAGAAATCTGACTTCCCGTCGCCGTCGTAATCGCCCGGAAGCAAGAAGTCCGAACTGAATCCCCAGTCAATATACTCAGCTCCACCATCGGAGGTGCGAAGTAAGACAAACTGTCCCTGTGAAGGACTGCTTGGATTTGAGCGTTGGATACAGTAATCATTTTTTCCATCGCCGTCAAAATCACCAATGTACGGGAAAAAGTCGCCATCGACTCCAAAGCCCCAGGGGATTGAGGTCACAAGTCCTCCAGGATTATTCAGGCTGCCTTTGAAGTGGAAATAACATTGGCCGTCCGGCCCTGACAACGAAGGACAACGATACACAGCGGGATCGGCCTTGCCGTCACCGTCATAGTCACCGACGACAGCAGGATCGTCATTTTCAAGACCAAATGCGTCAAATCGAACAGTATTATTGGAGCTCTGTAGAATATAAAAGCCTGCAACACCTCCGACACCTGGACGCCAGACTGCTACATCCGTCTTATTATCGCCATCGAAGTCCTCAGGGACGATAAAATCGGTTGCCGCCGCCCCGAAAAACGCGTAAGTGATACCAGCCGGTGGAGCCGATACACCGTCATAGTTGTACCAAACTATTGTTCCGCTCTCATTCCTGGCTACGGAGAAATCGGTCTTACCATCGCCATTGAAATCTGTAACATGTTGAGTATTGACAGGACCGCCTGAGTTGATCGTAAGAGTTGAGGCGGTAACCGCACCAGTGTCCGCAGAACATCCGTCCGTTACAACAAGTGACCATGTTCCGTTAGGGTCAGTGACCCCTGCAAAGGCTGCATCAAAGTTCGTTGCCGGAGCCGGATTTGTTTGACCTGCTCCCCCCGGAGCGGTTGTTCGGTATGTCCCGCCGGTCATTATTTCAGCCGCAGTTCGTGCTGCTGCTTCCTGCCACCAGCCGCCGCTCGGCTGAGCAGGGGCGTTGTCGGAGAATATATAAGTAGCTCCAAGATCGCTGCTGTCGCCGAATGCCGGGTCCGCAATTGCGCCGGTACGTTCGAAAAGGATATGCGAAGTGCCATCGGGTGCATACAAAGTTGCCGAAAGATCTCCAATATAACTGTGATTGAAGGTCATACTGCACGAGATACCAGTCGGTGCTCCGCTCAGACCGGTTGCTTCATAAGTGATCGTAAGAGGTGCACCGGGCTGCGGGCAACCGCCTCCACCATCCGGTACTTCTCCCACACCGGTACCAGGAAATGTTGCTGCTGTAGCGTTCGACTTCGGCAAAGAAGAGCGAGCCTGCGCCGACGCGTTGGTCGAATAAATGCCGCTCCAAAAAATGGCGCCGCCGATCAAAATTGCTGCCAAAATTGCGTAGGTTGCAAAACGAAATCGTTTGTCGGATCTCTTGAAAAACATCTTGTCCTCCTTACTAGGCGAAAAAAAGTTGATTGGAATTTTGTCTAAACTACTGAAAAATCTAGTCTTTTTTCGCGATTATGTCAATAAAAACCCTGCCAGTCTAATGACGCGGGGGAGACAAATCCGGTAACGGGATTAAAGATTTCGTCGATTCGTGGCAATATTGTAATTATGAAATCGAAATTTCGACGAATTTGTTTAATGGTTTTGGACAGTGCCGGTATTGGCGAAATGCCCGATGCTGCCGCTTGGGGCGACGCAGGTGCTGACACGCTAGGACATATTCTTGAATCGCGGCATGTTAGCGTGCCGAACCTGCAGGCGATGGGACTTGGCAACATAGCTCCACTTAACGGACTTGGAGCAGTTGAGCGGCCGACCGGTTCATACGGCAAATGTACGCTCAAGTCAGACGGTAAGGATACGACCACAGGACACTGGGAAATGGCTGGTATCATTCTCAAGCAGGGATTCCCGAAGTTCCCAGACGGGTTTCCACCGCGGATCATTGATGAGTTTGTCAGACAGACGAATGTTCCGGGCGTGCTCGGCAATGTTCCTGCGAGCGGCACAGAGATCATCAAAGAACTTGGAGAAGAGCATGTCCGCACGGGCAAGCCTATCGTTTACACTTCTGCGGACAGCGTTTTCCAGATCGCTGCTCATGAGGAGGTCGTCCCAATTGACCGCCTTTATGAAATGTGCGAGACCGCAAGGAACATTCTTCGCGGCGATGACGAGGTTGCCCGTGTGATAGCGAGGCCATTTCTTGGAAACAATGCTGCCGATTTCAAACGCACCGAGAATCGTCACGATTACGCAGTGCCGCCGCCGAGAAATCTATTGCCAAAGCTCAAGGATGCCGGTTGTGATGTTGTTTGTATTGGCAAGATCGCTTCCA
>CAZGSC010000206.1:0-4752 GCA_964528325.1 uncultured Chloracidobacterium sp.
CGGCGGGTCGTGCTGCAGGAAGCGCGCCATGATGTTGACCTGCTCGGCGGTCAGCGCGCCCGAGCTGCCCCAGTTCGGCAAGCCCGCGGGCGACAATCCGTGGATGTTGCCTGGACTCGAATGGCGGACAAGCTCGCCGCCGCCGACCGAGAATTTTGAGAAGATGCCCGTGGTCACATGGGAAGCATACGAATTTGGCGAAGAAAGCGGCCTCGATCTTGACGAGGCCAGACGTCGGGAGGCAGCTCTGGTCTGATTTGCAAATTTCGGTTTGCGATTGGCGATCGTTGGTCGCTAAATCAAGGATCGGCATTCTAAGATCGCAAATTAAATTATGTCGGCACATTCACATTCGGACAAGTTTGTTTACCACGAGCCCGGGCTTCAGCATCAGTTTGAGGACATGGGCCAGCAGGAAGAGAGCGTCTCCATCGGGATGTGGATGTTCCTTGTCCAGGAGATCATGTTCTTCGGCGGGCTGTTTACGGCGTATCTCGTGTTCCGCTCGAAGTATCCGATGGCGTTTGCGGCCGGCAGTAACCACTTAGATGTGGTCATGGGCTTTGTCAATACGCTCGTTCTGATCGTCAGCTCGCTGACGATGGCTCTAACGGTTTATTACGCGCAGAAGGGTAACCGCAGCATGCAGGTGATCCTGATCGTGCTTACGATGATATTTGGTGCGACGTTTCTCGGTGTAAAAGCGATCGAATACACCGACAAATACAATCATGCACTCGTGCCGGTTACTGGTTGGAATAAGAAAGCAAAAGCTGCTCCGAACGCTGCCCATGCAGAAGCGCATGAGAAACCCTGCTGGGAACAAGGTCACGGCGAAGAGCACACTTATGTAAATCCTCACGGCGAATTTCAATGGACAGATTGCTCGCTCGTCAAATACGCTCAGGAACATAACTTCCTGACAGCCGCCGAGAAGATAGGATATTTTTCAAATGGCCAGATCGATGCAGACAAGTTTCGCGACAAGGTTCGTATCTATTACTTTATCTATTTTGTAATGACCGGCCTTCACGCTCTGCATATGATCGTCGGACTTCTTCTGATGGCATGGCTGCTGTGGACAGCGTTCAAGGGCTATTACAGCGCTGATTACTATATGCCGGTCGAAATGTCTGGCCTTTACTGGCACTTCGTCGATATTGTTTGGATCTTCCTGTTCCCGTTGCTTTATCTGCTTGGAAGACACTTTTTGCACTAGGGGAAAAATATGTCGGATAATCACTCTGATCACTCAGAAGAACATATTGGCCTGCCGGGGTATATCGGCGTTTTCATGATCCTGGTCATTGGAACGATCCTGACCTATGTGGTTGCCCTGAAGGACCTCGATTTTATTTTTCCGGGAGCGAATACTCTGGTCGCTCTTGCCATTGCATTTACCAAAATGGCGTTTGTCATGCTGTTCTTTATGCACGTTCGGTGGAGCCCGCGTATGATCTGGCTCGCTGCGGTCGCCAGCTTCTTTTGGCTGGCAATAATGTTTGCATATACGATGCAGGACTATCTGACAAGAGGCTCGGGAGTCTTCACCGGGTAGGCCAGTACTGAGATCTTAAGAGCGCGGAACACGAGGCAGGAAAAGTCTCGGTTCCGCGCCTTTTATTGGTTAGGATATGCAGATTTGACGTGATATTATTTTCGGTTTGAGGATCGTCAAAAATCGCACTCGTTCCGTTTTACTACAACCGTTACGTCGATTTTGGGCATCAGATGGAGATGAGGTTTTTCGCCGGTAAATTATTGCGACTAAAGACATTGCTGATAGTGACGGCAGCTTTGTCGGCTATCGGCTGTAATATTGTCAAGACCGACAAAAAAACTCCAACCCTTCTTAAGACCGAGAATGCCAGCCAGCAGACTTTGATCGGTGAGGTCAATCGGTTCGCAAAGGTGACTTCGATGCGGGCGAAGATGTACCTGAGGTTCGAGGACAATTCGTTTGCGGAGTTTGGCAGCAAGGAAGTTTATCGACAAGCGGACGGCGAAGTTGTCGTTCAGCGTCCCGGCAAGATCTTACTTAAGGTCCAGGTGCCGATAATCAAAAGTGATGTTGCCCAGATGACGTCAGACGGTACCAATTTTCGAGTCGCAGTGCTGCAGGACGGCGGTTCCGGCAAATATAAGAAGTTTGTTAAGGGAACCAACAATGCCGACTACTCAAAGCTGCAAAAGAACCTAAATTCAACCGAACTGAACCACGGCAAAGTGGTAAAGGAAAGTGTTAATGCATTTGCTAATTTGAGGCCGCAGCATTTTACCGATGCAATGCTCGTAAGGCCATCAGATAACGAGAAAATCTACACGCAGAGTTCGATCTTTCAGACTGAGGAAGACGAAAGCGTCGATAAAAAATCGCCGCTGCGTAAAGTGATGCGCGGTTACTATTTGCTCGATGAATACGGAAAAACGTCAGACGGAGGCCTGCTGATCCAGCGGAGATTTTGGTTCGACCGTGTCGGCGGCATACGCTTGGCGCGCCAACAGATATTCGATGCAAAGGGTGAGATCGAATCAGACATAGTTTATGGCAAGGAAGGGAACCTGGGCGACAGCGGCGAGTATCCAAACCTTCCGCTTGAGATCCAAGTGACACGCCCACAGGACAAATATTCGATGAAGCTCACCTATCAAACACCGGAGGCGGTGTCGATCGGGAAAACCTATCCTGATGCGGCGTTTGTACTCCAAAATTCGTGGCATTTAGAGGAGATCGACCTCGACAAACGGCTGAGCGAGGCAAGCGGTGATCTGCAGCCCGTAACTGAAAAGAAAACCGACACACGATTTCAATAAACCTGACAATGAAACCAATCCTGTCCACGATCGATCTAAAAAAATCGTATAAAATCGGAAAGATAGATGTTCCGGCGCTTCGTGGTATCTCACTTGAGGTGAATGAAGGCGAGTTCGTAGCTATAATGGGGCCGTCGGGCTGCGGCAAATCGACGCTGCTTCATCTGCTTGGCGGATTGCTGAGTCCGACAAGCGGCAGCATCTTGATCGATGGTGAAGATCTTGCAAAAGTTTCGGATGCTCGTCGGACAGACATCCGTCGGCGAAAGATAGGTTTTGTTTTTCAGCGTTTCAATCTTTTTCCGACACTTTCTGCCGAGGGCAATCTGAAACTTGCCGAGAAGATCCATACAGGCAACGGCAGTAAGAATTCGGACAGGCGGCGTGAGGTTTTACGCCTTCTCAAACTTGAAGATAAAATGCACCATAAGCCGCTTGAGCTTTCCGGCGGCGAGCAGCAGCGTGTTGCACTTGCACGTGCCGTCGTTAATGCTCCGGCGATCATCTTGGCGGACGAGCCGACCGGAAATCTCGACACCGAGAACTCTGAGATCGTTTTGAAGATGTTTCGCGAATTGAACGAAAAGTTCAATCAAACGATCATTATGATCACGCACAATCCGGAGGCTGCTGCAGCTTGTTCGCGCACCATCCAAATGCGTGACGGGCATATAGTTAATTGAACAAACGGGTATGAAAAACGTTATTAATTGGAACTATGAACGAGCCTCGTGGCAATGGGACGTTTTGTGCATTGTTATCCTTATTTTCATCTTTGCTACGCCAAAGGAATGGTTTGATAAAACCAAGGAGCCTGCAACCAAAACCGCTGTTTCGACCGTCAAAGATCAAGACTCCTTCAGAGTTAGATAATTAAACCCTTTATATACATCGATTTAGATCGATAAGTTTATGAGAAAAGCATTACGTTATAGTTTTTTTGTTATTAGTTTAGGCCTCTTGATCTCATCAGTTTCCGTAACGGAAGCGAAAGCTCAAAATATACTCGGTGAAATACTCAGACGTATGGATCTGAACAATAAATCGCTTCAGTCGCTAACAGCGGACGTGACTATGGAGAAGATGAATGTTCAGATCAATGATTCAGATACTTACTCCGGAAGCACAAGTTATCTTCCAAAAACTGCAAAGCGCAGTGCTTATATTCGAGTTGACTGGACAAAGCCTACCGAGGAGCAGATGGCAGTAATAGGCGATAGTTATGAGCTTTATCGTCCTAGATTAAATCAAGTGATCGTCGGTAAGGTCAGTAAAGCCAAGAATAGTCCGTCTGTTGGCGGGCCGCTCGCCTTTATGAATATGTCCAAGGCTCAACTTCAAGCCAACTATTCCGTGGTGTATCTTGGAGAAGAACAGGTCGGCGGTGGAACACGAACGTGGCACATTCAACTTACTCCAAAAACGGCGACCAGCTATAAGATGGCGGATCTTTGGGTTGACCCCGACGGAATGCCGCGTCAGGCGAAGATCACGGAACAGAACAACGATACAACGACAGTATTGTTATCGAAGATCCAGAAGAACATAACGCTGGACGGCAAGATGTTTAAGCTGAACTATCCCAGCTCAGCTAAGAAGATCAAAGCATAGCTGAATTGAACTGTATTTTTCTCGAGCCTTGGTTGAGTTTGTGCGGCCAAGGCTTTTTCGTTAGTTTGAATTGGTTTCGTCCAAAAACTATAATTATTAGTTTGATAGAGTTTGTGGATCCCATTTATGCCGAAAGCAAGCAGTTTTAGCAGGTTTACACGTGGTGTGAGGCACACAGTCCGTGCTTTTGCATCGACGAAGCATCCCGTTTTGGTGCATATTGTGCCGATGCGGCGGTGTAATTTGGCGTGTACCTACTGCAACGAATACGACAAGACGAGCGATCCGGTGGCGATAGATGTGATGCTCGAACTCTATCAAACTAAT
>CAZGSC010000207.1:0-4719 GCA_964528325.1 uncultured Chloracidobacterium sp.
AACCGATCACTCTGACACAGGCTATCGCTTCGGCGGAATGCTTAAAGCCGGCAGCAAAAAAGGATAAGATCCGCGTTCTGCGCCAAATTGCCGGAAAGGCTGATCGTGACGAATTTGTTTATGATCTTGGCCTGATCGATAAAGGCAAAGTAAAGGATCCGTATCTCGAACCAAATGACATAGTCGCCGTTTCGGAAGATAAAGCAAAAGCGATCTTGCAAGGCATTACGACTACGATCAAGAACACAGTTCCGACCGCGGCTTACCGTTTCTGAAATACAGAACTGAATTGCAACGTCGCGTTGCATGATTCAGAGCGTGTCATGTTGTAAAGAATGAAAGAAACTCGTGGAATAATTAAAAGTCCGTTGACCGAGACGACTGATTTAGAGGCAAATTTTGACAATCAGTTACCCGGAACAGGACGCTATCCGGGCTATCGTGATACGGTTCAGCGTGAAGGCTTTCAGATCGTCGATTATTGGCGTGCGATCCGCAAGCGTCTCTGGCTTGTTATTGGCATCGCTGTTTTGATGACCACGCTAACTGCTATTTACATGGCCCGCAAACCCAATGTCTACAGGGCTCAAGCAGTCGTACAAGTTGATAACGAACAGAACAACCCGGATCTCGTCACCACTGACCGCCAGCGGCCGATCTCTAATCCCGATCCGTCATACTTTAATACTCAACTTCAGCTTTTGTGGAGTGAGAGCCTTTTGCGCCGCGCAGTCAAGGAACACAATCTCGATACAAACAAAGATCTGCTGCAGGCCAAAGCCGATATCGGCGCTTCGCCCTGGAAGTCGATATTAAGATCTATCGGTTTGGCGACCGCCGATAAAAATGACAAGGCCGGAGCGAATTCCATCCGCCTCGAAGAATCTGGCTTGGCAACCTCCGATGAGATCGCCGAAGCTGTCAGGTTAACACCGTTCGTCGAATTGATCCGCCGTAATCTGGAAATAGAGCCTCGCCGCGAATCAAGGGCGACGGTTAAAGATACGCGTCTTATTGACCTTGCATTTTCAAACACAAATCCTGAGCTGGCGGCATTTGTGGTAAACAGCATTGCAGAAACTTTTACCTCCGTAAATCAGGAGAAACGTTCGGGCACCAGCCGTAAGACGAACGATTTTTTACAGGAAAGGATCGCAACTCTCCAGTCAGATATTCAGACTGATGAGCAAAAACTTGCTGATCTTACGCGCAGTGAAGGCATCTTAAAAACTGGCACTGATCAAACAATAGTTATTGATCGTCTCAGCGGCCTCAACAAAGATCTTTTGATCGCTGAGAACGAAAGAAAGAATGCTGAAGCTGAATTCATGACCGTGAGCAATTCGCCGGAAAAGGTAAAAGCTATTGCCGACGATAAGATGGGTAGGTTTATCACCGAGCAAGATAATAATACTCGAGCATTCCAGTCTGACCTCCTAAAAAAGATCGCCGAGCTCCGTACACAGCGACAACTGAAATTGCAGGAATATCAGGAAGGAGCTCCCGAAATTCGCGAGATAGACGATCAGATCAAAAGTTATGAAACATCGATAGATCAGGCCGTTGCAAAATTTAATACCTATAGAGACACGTACAGTGAAAAAGCTGCCAAGCAGGTTCTTGAGAATCTGCGCACAAAATATTTACAGGCAAAAGCAAAAGAGGATAAGATTCGCGCAGATTTCAATAAGCAATACAACGAGGCCCAATCCCAAAATCAGGGTGCGGTTAATATCAAGCTTCTTGAACAGAACATAGAGACCAACAGAGGATTTCTCGATAATCTGCGAAAACAGGTAAGCGGAAACGATATTGCGTCCCAAGGTTCCGACAACAACATCAGCGTTATCGAGATCGCGATCCCGCCTGAATTGCCAGTTTCACCTCGGCGGCTTATGACGGTTTTCGCCGCTTTGTTTTTATCGACTCTTTTCGGCATGGGCCTCGCTCTGGTTTTGGAATATCTGGACGACTCTATTCGATCTACAGAAGAGATAGAACAATTTCTTCAGCTTCCGGCTCTTGCTGCGATCCCGCGCATAGATCACCTGCAAAAACGTAAGCTTTTGCTTGTCGGTTCTTCTGAAAATGAAAGCGGCGACGACTTTTTAGGTTCAGAACTGCTGATCCATGCAGATCCGCGCTCCTCTTTGGCCGAAGCATATCGTCATCTGCGAACCTCGATATTGCTTTCAACCGCCGGCCACGCTCCAAAGTCGCTCTTGATCACATCGAGCTTACCGTCCGAAGGCAAGACCACTACCGCGACCAACACAGCGATCAGCCTTGCGCAAACCGGTGCGAAAGTGCTCATCATAGACGCCGATATGCGTCGGCCGCGGCTGCATTCCATTTTTGACATCGATAACCGTGCAGGTCTTAGTACATTGTTGGCAAGCGTGTTGAGCGATGCCGAGATCGACGATGCAGTAAGGCAAGACGAAAAGTCTAAATTGTATCTGCTAACCTCTGGCCCGATACCACCGAATCCGGCTGAGTTGATCGGTTCCGAGCAAATGGCTACGCTGCTAAGAATGCTGCAAAATCGGTTCACGCATATCGTGGTCGATTCGCCGCCGATCGCATCATTTACCGATGGTGTTCTGATCGCCTCGATGGTCGATGGCGTAATACTTGTCGTCCATGCCGGCAAAAGCTCAAAGCAGGTAGTTCGCCGATCGCGTCAGTTGCTTAATGAGATCGGCGCAAAGGTCTTCGGCGTTGTTTTGAATAACGTCAATCTCAATTCTCAGGATAATTATTACTACTATCAGAGCTACTATCATCGAGACAATTACCGTCAGGACGAACAACAATAAACCATCTTTTTTTAATGAGTAGTATGAGCGAACAAACCAAAGTTCTGGTCACCGGCGCGGGTGGATTTATCGGCAGCCATCTTGTGACTTACTTGAAAGCAAAGGGTTACTGGGTTCGCGGCGTTGACCTAAAAATGCCGGAGTTTAGTGAAACCGACGCCGACGAATTCGAAATTCTTGATCTTAGGCGTTGGGAAAATTGTCTGAAAGCAACTGAAAAAATAGATGAGGTTTACGCACTTGCGGCCGATATGGGCGGCATGGGATTTATCTCGTGCCATCATGCACAGATCCTTTACAATAATTCGCTCATCAACCTGCACACGTTGGAAGCCGCCCGCGAGAACAATGTAAGCCGATACCTTTACACCAGTTCTGCCTGTATTTACCCAGAACACCTTCAGGAAAACACAGATGTAACTCCGCTCAAAGAAGAAGATGCGTATCCGGCATTTCCGCAGGATGCTTATGGCTGGGAGAAACTTGTCTCCGAGCGATTGTGCATGCACTATACTGCGGATTATGGCATTGAGACGCGGACGGTTAGATTTCACAATATCTTTGGCGAGAAAGGCACTTGGGAAGGCGGCCGCGAAAAAGCACCTGCTGCTCTTTGTCGCAAGATCGCTGTAGCCAAATTGACCGGCAAGAATGAAATTGAAATTTGGGGAGACGGCGAACAAACCCGCTCGTTCTGCTACATTGACGATTGTGTAGAGGGACTTTATCGTCTTATGCGTTCCGATTTCAGGGAACCGCTAAATCTCGGCCAGGATCGTATGGTCTCGATAAACCAACTGGCAGATATTATCGCCAAGACCGCTGGCGTGGCGATCGTCAAAAAACATGTCAAAGGGCCGCAGGGCGTGCGCGGGCGAAATTCCGACAATTCGAAACTCAAAGAAGTCCTCAGATGGGAACCTGAGGTTTCGCTCGAGACGGGACTTGCAAAGACATATGAATGGATCGAAACGCAGGTGAAAGAAACATCCATAAAACCCGCCGCGGTCGGAACGATTTCATAAAATAATATATTTTTGGAGAAGCAATTGCTTGATGCTTACTAAAGTTTCTGTTATTGGGTTGGGTAAATTAGGGGCGAGCATGGCGGCTGCATTCGCTAGCCGCGGGTTTGACGTTGTTGGTGTTGACGTAAACCAAAAAGCCGTTGATGCCGTAAACCGCGGAGAGGCACCTGTTCAGGAAACCGATCTTGCTGATAAGATCCTCGCAAACCGCGAACGCATTCGTGCCACATTGAGCCACGAAGATGCCGTCTTAAATTCTGATATATCCTTTGTGATCGTTCCGACACCGAGTGATGATAAAGGCTCATTTTCGCTGCAATACGCAAAATGGGCATTCAAAGAGATCGGCAAAGCTATTGGAAAAAAAAAGAGCTATCATAATGTCGTTTTGACAAGCACAGTGTTGCCCGGTTCGACACGGCAGGCTTTGGTGCCAATTTTGGAAAGAGAATCGGGCAAAGCCGCCGGGCGAGATTTTGGCGTTTGTTACAGCCCTGAATTTATCGCCCTCGGAAGTATCATAAACGATTTTCTAAATCCGGATTTTACATTGATCGGCGAACTTGACTCACGAGCAGGAGAGCAACTCGAAGAGATCTACTCACATGTGGTGCTCAACGGAGCCCCGTCGGCTCGGATGAGTCTGGAAAATGCGGAACTGACAAAAATATCTGTAAATACTTTCGTCACAACCAAAATTACTTTCGCAAACATGCTTGCTGCAATTTGCGAAAAAATTCCGGGTGGAAATATCGACGACGTAACTAATGCTCTCGGCATGGACACTCGGATAGGGAGAAAATATCTTACAGGATCTATCGGTTACGGCGGGCCGTGTTTTCCGCGTGACAACGTTGCTCTCACTTTTATTT
>CAZGSC010000208.1:0-4710 GCA_964528325.1 uncultured Chloracidobacterium sp.
GGCCGCGCAGGAAATAGTCTTTGGCAGAAAGGCTCACGTAGACCACTTCAACAACCTTGGCGGCAGCCATTTGGGGGTTGCTCTCGGTGCAGTATCAATTGATCATCTAGATGCCATTTCAGATGAGGAGATATTACAACTTGCTGCCAGTGACACAGTCGGCCTCGTTATACCGACAGAAAATTTCAACGCGGGCAAAACACAATTTGCTGATGCCAGAAAAATGATCGACGCCGGCTGTGCCATAGCACTCTCGACGGATTATAATCCGGGCTCGGCCCCCTGTCCGTCACAGCCGATGGCGATGGCGATCTCGTGTCGTTTCCAAAAACTTCTACCCGCTGAAGCGTTGAACGCAGCGACGATAAACGCCGCATTTGCGATAGGCATGGGTGACAAAGCGGGTTCGATCGAAATTGGCAAATTTGCCGATCTGGTCATAGTAGATACAAACGACTATCGTCAGACGATGTATGAATTCGGCGGCAATATCACGCATTCTGTCATTTCAAAAGGTAAAATCGTCTCCTAAATCATTCAGCTGTTTTGTGATAATCTCTCATTGTCTATGACCACCGAGATCATTATTGACGGCGCGAGCCTCACATTCGAGCAAGTTGTTGCGGTCGCATACGGCAAGCCCGGGATGCCGCAGGTTGTTGTTGCTGATACTGCCAAACTCGCGGTAGATCGCTGCTCCGATGCTGTTCAAACGCTGCTTGACCGCGGTGAGATCGCGTATGGAATTACGACTGGATTTGGAGCTTTCAAAGACAAGATAATCAGCCGTGAAGAGGTCGAAACGCTTCAGCGAAATATTGTACTCAGTCATGCTGTTGGCGTTGGGACGCCTTTTGATATTCCTACCGTACGAGCAATTATGCTCATTCGAGCGAATACGCTTGCACGCGGCTTTTCGGGAATAAGGATCGAAACGCTCCAACTTATCGTCGACTGTCTAAATCAAGGCATCCATCCCGTGATACCCGAAAAGGGAAGTCTCGGAGCAAGTGGAGATCTCGCGCCGCTTGCTCATTTTGCCTGTGTTTTGATCGGTGAAGGAGACGCGGAATTTCGCGGAAAGGTCATTTCCGGTGGCGAGGCTTTGCGTCAAGCCGGTTTGGAGCCTGTTACGTTGGCGGCAAAAGAGGGCCTGGCTCTTACAAATGGAACAACCGTAATGACTGCGGTCGGCATTCTCGAAACCACAAAGGCCAGAAAGCTATCTAAACTTGCTGATGTGAGCGGTTGCCTGAGTCTCGAAGCTCTTCATGGCACTGTGTCAGCCTTCGACGAAAGAATTCATGCTCTACGTCCGCATCCGCGCCAGATCGAATGTGCCGAAAATCTTCGTAACCTTCTTGCAGAAAGTGAGTTTGTTCGCGGCTTTGACCCAACGAATGTTCAGGACGCTTATACTCTGCGTTGTATGCCGCAGGTACACGGAGCATGCCGTGATGCAGTTTTATACGCCGAATGGCTGCTCAAACTTGAGCTAAACGCTGTCACCGATAATCCGCTTATTTTTGCTGATGAAAGCGGCAAGATCGAAGTGATCAGCGGCGGGAATTTTCACGGTGAGCCACTTGCCCTTGCTTTTGATTATCTTACGATCGCACTGACAGAACTTGGAAACATTTCCGAGCGCCGAATAATGCGTCTAACGGACGAGGCGTCGAACGCACATATTCTGCCGCCGTTCTTGACCGAGCACGGAGGTATCAACTCCGGCTTTATGATAGTTCAGTATACGGCAGCCGCGTTGTGCACAGAAAATAAGATCCTTGCCCACCCTGCGAGTGTTGATACGATACCAAGCTCAGCCAATGTAGAGGATCACGTCTCTATGGGAGCTACGGCGGCATTGAAACTCCGCCAAGTTGCTGAAAATCTTGAGAATATGATCTCGCTCGAATTATTCTGCGCCGCGCAGGGAATTGACTTTCGACAAAAGGTACTAGGAGGCGATAAACGATTAGGAGTTGGAACGCGTGATATATACAGAAAGATCCGCGGTTCGATCCCGTTCATTGAAACGGACGTATACATGAAAAAGCATCTCGATTCGGCTTTAGAGATCGTTCGTGAATGGATTTGACCGAATGCAATGTTTATATCGGTATCTGATTGCTTGTATGTGGGTCTTCGGTTTTGTGTGTACATGTGTATCGCAATCCAAAGAACTCAAAGCAACGCCTGCTCCAACCCCGATTCAGCGACCGACGCCCGATCTAGAAATGACGAAAAAGAAACGCGAAGAATTAGGTAGTTTCGGACAGCATCTTCCGATTGATTTTCAAATTCCCTCTGATGGAATTGCGAAGACATTATTGCGGGAATACGGCGCAATGTTTGTTACACGAGGCGGTGTTCCGCCAAAAACGGTTGTTTTTCATGACCAAACGGAAGTATCTGCATTTCAAAAAAGTGTTGAGTCACAAACAGAACTAATTGGTGGTGAACCGATGACCCTGCAGTCAAATGCAATGAAGGCTCTTTTGTCTGCGATCACGGACGCTGAAACGCGGGGCCTCAACGTTACGCCTCGTGATACAGATGCTGCATCGCGAAGCTATGACGAATCGGTCAGCTTATGGGCAAGTCGTGTTGAGCCTGCTTTGACTCACTGGCTGGGCAAGAAGAAGATCACCGATGCCGACGCAGCACGTATTCGGTCACTTTCACCTTATGAACAGGTCAGTGAGGTCCTAAAGCTCGAAAAGCGCAAGATCTACTTTGCCAAGGACCTCACAAAATCGATCATATATTCCGTCGCACCGCCCGGCACGTCACAACATCTCTCAATGCTCGCCTTCGATGTAAAAGAATACGACAACGCAAATGTAAGATCTATCCTCGCGAAACACGGCTGGTACCAAACAGTAGTCTCCGATTTGCCGCATTTTACATATCTAGGCGTGCCTGAAAATGAATTACAAGGGCTGGGCCTGAAAAAGGTCAAAAGTGGTGGGAGAGTGTTTTGGGTTCCGGATTTCTAAGATGAGCCGAACAGTTGTACGTCTCTCACCCCTTCAATCCTGAACCGCTATTCCGGGCCTAGTCTGTTGCGGCGACCGAAAGTTCCACCTGTCCATCGGCTACAGTCATACCCAATTCTTCGTTGAACATCATTCGCTGGATCAGTAGCGACGACGCAGAACCAGGCTGTCCTACAGACGTGAATCTGAGATTCAGCAGAACGCCATTCCCATCGATTGGCAGCGCTCCATAGGCGACGACTCGCAAAACTCCGGGCTCACTTGCACTGGTCACGACAGAAAGCCCCCGACTGATCGTTCCCGCAACTTCAACCGGTTCGGCATTAGGCTGTAGCACGGTCGGATCGTATCTGAGATCAAATTCATACGAGATTACGCCTTTGTCCGCGATGCCTTCGACATTGACCGGCACAACGATCTCCTTATCAACCGCCGAGACTGGATCTGACAGTGTGACATGAATATCGGACGAGTTGTCGTCAGAAACAGCCTCGTTGTTCAGATTCCTAGCACCAGTGTTGTTCCAGTTGCCCGAGACTTCACCAACGAGGATCGCAGAGTAGTCTTCTCCCGTGATCGGCGTTGTTACTGACGGATAGAGTCTGTTGGCTGGCAAGAACTTCCATTCTGTCGTATGCCCGCCGGTGCCGGATACGGCGTACTGCGCGATCTCTGCGGCATCGAATGACGAGATCTGGCCGTTGGCACTTGCGTCACCGGCGATCTGCTGGTTTGTGTTCAACGTTGAGATGCCCGCGACGTGCTGAGCGACTTTTGCGGCATCGAATGACGTGATTCCGTTTGCCACGCCCGTTTTAGAAAGCGTCACAACGTAAGCTCCTGTTCCGAGACTGGTCAGTTCGTAAGTGCCCGCTCCTGCTCCGGGAGCTGCGGTCATCGTCGAAACATTCGGCGAGCCCGCACCGGTCACTAAAACGTTCGAGACATAAACCGGCGGGGCCGAAGCGTTTACATAGGTAACGGTTCCGGAGATCGTGCCCGACGAAGAGGTCGGTGTCGCTGTTGGGGTATTTGTAGGCGTAAATATCGGTGTGCTAGTCGCCGTCGGCGTCGCACCGCCCCCGGAAAATGTGAGTGTTCCCATTACCAGATCGAACTGGTGAGCGGTGCCGTTCGGATTTGTTCCGTCGCAGTTTGAATTGTCCGCCCAGATCGCATAAAACTTGCCGCCATAGGCTGACTGACCCTCATAATCGCCGTAATCGGTCGAGGCTCCTGCAGCAGCTGCATTCGACCATCCGCCGCTCAGGCGGACGTTCGGAGCAAAACTCGCGCCGCCATTCGTCGTATAAGTCGCCCAATATTCCGCGTCGTCGTTTGCAATAGTGTTAGTTCCGCCGGTGCCGACCGTGCCGTTGTCATTGCGGGCATCGTGAAATCCAACTGCCACGGTTCCCGTCGTCGGGTCGAGAGCAACATAAGGGTTGAACTGGCTTCGCGTAGTCGCGTCGTCGTTCACGCGAACAGGAGCGCTCCAGCTTGCTCCGTCGTTGTCGGAGGTGCGCATCAATATCTCGGTATCGTTGTTCTCGTTAACGGTCTCGTCAGCGTAAACCAAATAGATCCTGTTGTTAAATGCTCCGCCGGTTGCGTCCCAGACCACGCCCGATTCCGAGTCAACCGAACGTCCGCTCTGCGCCGGGATGTAGTCGTAGCCGCCCACATTTGAAGCCGTCACGGTTACGCGCGC
>CAZGSC010000209.1:0-4646 GCA_964528325.1 uncultured Chloracidobacterium sp.
AGGCCACCGTCAAGCGTTCACCGTATTTAAGATAGAGTAGATATAAAGCAATGGCACATAAGAAAGGTGTAGGTTCATCCAGAAACGGCCGCGATTCAAATGCACAGCGGCTTGGTCTTAAGAAATTCGGCGGCGAGCACGTTCTCGGCGGCAACATTATTGCACGTCAGCGCGGCACCAAATGGAAGCCGGGCAACAACGTCGGCCGCGGCAAAGACGATACGCTGTTCTCGCTGATCGAGGGCTTTGTGAAGTTTGAGAATAAAGGCCAGAAAGGAAAGTTCATCAGCGTTTATGCCGAGGGCTCTGCTGAATTGGCTCTGAAGGCTGCTTAGGTGTTCAAGTCACATAACATTAAGACGCGTAGGTTGATTACAACTTACGCGTTTTTTGCGCCAATTTTGAGTGAAATTTCAAATAATTTATCGACAAAAAAACTTTTTTCAAAGTATTTTTTGTCTGATTTACAAACTTTGTTTACCATCACAAAATCAGGTCAAATTTGCTAAATTTTGACCTTAAATCACTTGCCTGATTTTCCACATTTTTATCCACAGGACGAGCAAGAGCTTATCCACAGAATTTCCACAGAATGCCCATAAATAAAGGGTGAAAGTTAAAGTAGTTTCTTCTTGACATTGCTTTTTAAGGGTGTAAGATAGCTTTACAGTCAAGATTGCTTACGGGCATTTTGACCGGCACTTGGAAGTGGAACTGATGTGGTGACACATCGTTCGCGGACAGAAGGAGCGGAAAGCCGCTGTCCATAATCGCCAAGGTCGAAGCCGAAAGGCTTGCTAAGGTCTCTTCTTCGGAACCGACCGAGTTGTTCGGATAAAAACGAAACAACACCCAGCGGCACTGATCAGCCAACGGACGCAATGCCGCTCACGTCCTTCGGGATGCGAGCCTCGTTGCCGGGAACGTAACCGGCGGTGGAGGAAAAGCCACCAGAACAAAAACCTAACGGCATCGTACTTTCGAGTACAACAACTTGAATTTATTCAATTTGGATGCTGACCGGAGACCGACTCCCCGCAGAGCATCTTCGGAATATAAAATCGGCGGTTAGAACGTGTACATGCGACAACCGCCACTCTCTCAAACGCTTCGGCGTGATGAAAGAGCATAAAAATAAAAGCGTTGATACGAGCGATCGGATCAACGCTTTTGTTTTTGCTTTGCACATGCCGCCGTTAGCAAGGGCGGTCTAGTTAAAGTGGAGTGATTCGCCCTTACGTGTGGGCCGGCTTATTAAAGCAGCTTGACCTGCCCATTGACCAGCCTTACTCCTAACTCACCTTCATTAAACATAAATCGGTCCCAGGTAAGCGGCGACACCGACCCCGATGGCCCGACGGGAATGAACCGAAGATTCAGCAGCACACCGTTCTCATTAATTGGCATTGTGCCATAAACCGCGACTCTCAAAAGTCCCGGTTCTTCAACGTTGGTCACTGCAGTAAATCGACTGCTGGCCGTTTTCGTGATATCAACCGCTGTTCTCTCAGGTTGGAGCACCGATGGATCATATCTGAGTTCGAATTCGTAGGCGATGATGCCTTTGTTAGCGACTCCTTCCACACGAACGGGCACTATGACCTCTTTGCTTGTTGAAGTTACGACACGCTGCATCGAAACAGTCGCGTTACTATCTGGCCCACTTATGCTTCGGTTTATGGGACGACTACTACTATCGACCCAATTGCCGGAAACCTCACCGAACAGAAGGCCGACATAGTCCTGACCGTTGATGCTGTTTGTCATCGATGAGTAAGTTCTGCTCTCAGGAATGAATTTCCAAGTTCCCGCTCTGCCGGACGGGAAAGCATGAACAACAAAATTAGCGATCTGTCCCGCATCAAATGAGGTTACAACGCCGTTGCCGCTCACGTCAGCAACAAGCAATTGGTTATTTACTAGAGAAGCACCGCCCGCGGCATGCTGAGCAACTCTTGCCGCATCCAATGACGTAATATTGTTCACGCCACTGGTCTTTGTGGGCGTTACGTTAAACGGGCCCGCTCCGGTTACACCCAGCGAGTACGCACCGCCGATATTGAAATTCCAGTCAGTTATTGTACCGGTTGTTTGTGCACCAGATGCCCTCATAATTACATACGAAACAGGACGATTTGGATTTGGGACGCCATTGGTCGCATTCCCGTAAAGTACGGCTCCGTCGACAGTAAAAGGAAAACACCCTCCGAGGCGTACCGAAATGTTCGTCGCACCAACATACGACCATGTGGTGGTTGCCGCTGCAAAATCTTGTATGCCGTCGCTATTGAAGTCACCCACAGCGACCGACCCGATACGATTCGAACCCGTGCCTAAATAAACTTGAGCAGAACCCGCAAAACTTCCGCTTCCGTCCCCTAGCCAGATGTAAGCGTGGCCGTAGGATGCATCGGCAATGACATCCTGTTTGCCGTCATTATTGAAATCGCCAACTGCTACGGCGAACGATCCTGGCATTTGGATCTCAGGAACTGCAGGCGATGTAAACGCCCCATTGCCATCGCCAAAACGGACCGACATATCACCGCCATACTGACTAGTGCTGGAAAACAAATTAGTGGTTACAAAGTCCACGTTTCCGTCGCCATTGAAGTCTCCGAGTGCCATCGACATAGGATGCTGTCCGACCGCGACCTCGGAATTGCCTGAAGTAAACTCACCCTTACCGTTTCCAATGCGGATAGACACAGAGTTAGCAACATCGTTTGAAGTTGCCAGATCCGGGATGCCGTCATTGTTGAAGTCACCGGCAACGACCGTAAAGGGTCTGCCGCCTACGGAGACCTCAGATACCGAAGGTGAAACAAAGCCGCCGTCACCGCTTCCTAATCGTACGGAAACGGTGGCGTCAGACAAATTGGCTACCGCAATATCAAGGTTGCCATCATTGTTGAGGTCGACGATCACTATCGAAGTAGGGCCGTTTCCAACCGCAATTTCCGGCACGGGCGGCGAGGTGAAGCCGCCATTGCCATCCCCAAGCCGGATCGATACATTGTTCGCGGTTCCCTGGTTCGCTGTTGCAAAATCCAGAAAGCCATCACCATTGAAGTCGCCGACGGCGATCGGATGCGGAGCTGCTCCGACACCGATCTCGGGCACTGGCGGCGATGTAAAGCCACCATTGCCGTCCCCAAGCCGGACCGAGACGCTGCTTGCAGGTGCATCGTTAGTTGAGACAAAGTCCAGCATGCCATCTCCATTGAAATCTCCGACGGCGACTCCCATCGCGCTTCCGCCGACGGCAACTTCTGACACTGCCGGCCAGGTGAATCGCTGATTGAGGGTGCATGGTGTCAAACTTGCGGCTTTAGACTGCACCAAGTCGATACCTGGATTCTGACCTCCAATTGACTTCGAGGCGATTCCGCTCCAATTAGCATTTACCGCAATGGTGGTGAAAGCGACTAGGATCAGTGCGAGAAGAAGGATGCGGGATGGGTGTTTAGTGGGC
Source organism: uncultured Chloracidobacterium sp. (assembly GCA_964528325.1). Classification (GTDB taxonomy): domain Bacteria; phylum Acidobacteriota; class Blastocatellia; order Pyrinomonadales; family Pyrinomonadaceae; genus OLB17. The sequence continues at coordinate 3,476 of CAZGSC010000209.1, forward strand.
ATGTCGGACTCCGTTTGCGGCATAGATGTAGACTCATGTACCGGCCTTATGGCGGCTACTATTATTATACAATGATAAACACGGTTTATCCATACCTTTAGCTCTTAAGCCTATAAAACTGGACTATTTAACGTATATCGAATTCATTTCATGGCGTAAAAAGTCGTGGTAATACGCCGTTTCGAGGCCGGAAAAACTGGGTCGATTCGGAAAATTACGTCAAATCGAGAAAACTGCGTCATATCAGGAAAGTTGGCATTTCAATTTGACTCGAAATGAGCTAGGTTGAGTCGGGAGCATTGCAGCGAATAGTGAATAGCGATCAGTGAACAGTGGAAAACCGAGATAGAGAATTGAACAGCTTGTCCCAGCGAAGATTGCGGTGTTTCGGAGCTTGCAGTTGCCGAAACCGCATTATTCACAGCAGTTATGGATCTTGTAAGACAATGTCTTACTTTTTTCTGAAAATCGTGGGACAAAGGCATTTTAGCCATGTTAACTTACTTCATTACAACGTTTAGCTTGTCCCACTCGACGTTGGGACAAAGTGGGACATCAGTCAACTAGAGTTCCAACTTTGGCTGAGTAAACAGGCCGAATTGCTTAAAACGCTTGCAGTGCCTAGAATCTAAGTTCGCTTATGTTTCTCGACCGCGTAAAAATAAAGGTAAAGGCTGGCAACGGCGGTGACGGCGTCACAGCCTTTCGGCGTGAGAAATTCGTGCCGCGCGGCGGCCCTTCCGGTGGAGATGGAGGCGTCGGAGGCAGCGTTTGGATGGAGGCCACTGAAGGCTTGAACACGCTCCTGCACCTTCGCTTTAATCCCGAGCACAAGGCCGAACGCGGCCGTCACGGCGAAGGTTCGAACCGCTCGGGCAAAGACGGTGACGAAGCCATTGTTAAAGTGCCTGTGGGAACGCAGGTATTCGACCCTGAAACAAACGAACTGCTTTTCGATTTCACTGAGCCGGGCCAGCGTTATCTCGCCGCAAAAGGGGGCAAAGGCGGCTGGGGAAACGCTCATTTTGCGACGCCGACCAAGCGTGCTCCTAAATATCATTACAACGGCCGCCCCGGACAGGAAAAAGAGCTTCAACTTGAGCTGAAATTGATCGCTGACGTCGGCCTTGTCGGCTTTCCAAACGCCGGGAAATCGACTCTGATCTCTGTG
>CAZGSC010000210.1:0-4545 GCA_964528325.1 uncultured Chloracidobacterium sp.
TCTTTCCGTCAGCGGTTGTCACTCGCGGCTCGCCTTCGTTGAACATTATTCGTTCCAACGTCAGTGGCGACACCGAACCGGCCTTTCCAACCGCCGTGAATCTCAAATTCAACAGCACGCCGTTCTCATCTATTGGGAAAGCTCCGTAAACCACAACTCTCAAAAGCCCGGGCTCGGCCGCATTCGTCACCACCGAAAGCCCTCGGCTCGCTGTGTCTTTTACATCAACCGGATCAACCATCGGCTGCATCACCGAAGCGTCATACCTGAGATCGAATTCATAAGAGATCACGCCCTTGTTCGCAATGCCCTGAACACTTACCGGCACAATGATCTCTTTATCAGGAGAAGCAGCCAACGACGGCAATTCAACTGAGACACTTCTCTCCGGCCCGCCGCCTTCACTTTCCACTTTCCACTTTCCACTTTCCGTTATTCCCGGCCTCGCGGCACTTGGAGCCCAGTTGCCCGAAACTTCACCGATCAGAATGCCGATAAAGTCCTCACCCGTCGGATTGCCGATCGGATCTGTGTATGACCTAGTCGTCGGTGATACGCCGATCGGGAATGTCGGGTTCGGAACAAAGAATCTCCACTGGTTCGTGTTTCCAATAGGAGCTCCAAGTCCCGCAACAAACCTCGCGATCAACGCCGCGTCGTTTGAAGAGATAGCACCATTGCCGCTGGTATCAGCCGCGATCTTCTTGTTATTGGCAGTGATCAGCAACGTTCCTGCCACATGCTGTGCGATCTGAGCCGCGTCGTTCGAAGTAACGCTGTTCTGTCCCGTCGTCTTGGTCAAGCCGATGGTGTAAGAACCTGAACCGAAACCGGTCAATGTATATTGACCTGCCGTTCCGCCAGGTGCCGCAGTCGTCGTTGAAACACCCGGCGAGCCAACTGTGCTCGCAACGGTCGCGTTCGAGATGAACTTCGTTCCGGCATTCGAGTTGCCGTATGTCACTGTTCCACCGATCGACGGCGTTCCCGCAGGCGTCGGCGTATCGGTTGGCGTATCAGTAGGAGTGGCAGTCACAGCGCAGGAACGAGGTAGTACAGACACGGTACCGCTAAAGTTAGCGGTCGCGACGTCCTGCTTTCCGTCGCCGTTAAAATCCCCGACCACATCAGCGTAAATGCTTGCACCGGTGCCGAAATCTACTGGAGCGGAGAATCCACCCAGTCCATTTCCAACCAAAATGGAGAGGGTGTTGGAGGCGTGGTTAGCGACCGCAAGGTCTTGATTACCGTCGCCGTTAAAATCGCCTACTGAAACCCCCATCGGCTCATTCCCAACAGTGGTATTTACAGCAGATGCGAATCCACCTGCTCCATTTCCGGTCAGGACAGAGACATTGTTTGAAAATCGGTTAGCGGTCACTAGGTCCTGATTGCCGTCGGCGTTGAAGTCGCCGACCGCGAGAAAATGCGGAGCACTTCCGACACCGAAATTTACTGCCGATGAAAAGCCGCCTGTTCCGTCGCCGATAAGTACGGACACGTTATCACCAAAATAATTACCGGTTGCGATGTCCTGCTTTCCATCACCGTTAAAATCGCCGACTACCACGGGGATCGGGCCGAACCCGACATTAAATGGAACCGCAGCCGCAAAAGCACCGCTGCCGTCGCCGATCAAAACAGAAACGTCGTTTGAATTGTAGCCGCCGACGGCAAGGTCTTGCTTTCCATCACCGTTGAAATCACCGGCAGCTACTCCTTGCGGGCCGTCACCGGCTGTGAAATTGACCGCCGTCGCAAATCCGCCCGCCCCGTCGCCGCTCAGAACCGAGACATTGTCATCTCCAAAATTGGCCCCCGCAAGGTCCTGTTTTCCGTCACCGTTGAAATCGCCGACAGCAATTGCCCGAGCAGTAGTACCCACAGCAAAATTCGTCGCAGGTGAAAAGCCGCCTGAACCGTTTCCGAGAAAGACAGAGACATTTGCTGAGCCATAATTTGGGGCGGCAATGTCCTGATTGCCGTCGCCGTCAAAATCGCCGACTGCGATCGCAACCGTTGACGTGCCTGCCATAAGATCTACCGCAGTGCCAAAGGTCACCGGTTCACACGCCGGGACAGTCGTGACAGTGAGATCAAATGTCTTTGTATCCATTCCGCCCGGGCCGAATGCTTTAACCGTAATCGTGTATGCTCCGGGAGTGATATTCGCGTGATGAGCATTGGTCACGCGGACTACGCCAGTCACAGGGTCAGCCGTCAACTCGCCGACAAATCCGGTTGAAGTTTCAACGCTGATGCTTGTCGTATTTGCCGGAGGAGCATCCGGCGTGATCGTCGCATTGTGACTCAAGGCAACTGAGGTGTTCGGGTAATTCCCCAGCGTCGGTGTTGCAGCTGCCGTCGGCGTGGCTTTCAAGCATGGCTGCCCGTTATATCGGACGACAGCAAAGTCCTGTGACACACCGTTGCCGTCTCCGCCTGCCGCTACTATCCTGCCGTCGGATTGTAGAGCAACCGAGAAGGCAGAATCATTATTGCCGCCTATCGGAGTAGTCACTGATCCGGTGCCGTTAAATGTAGTGTCAAGAGTTCCGTCAGTGTTGTAACGCGCCACCGCAAAGTCATAATCCGTGCCATTATGGCTCTGGCCTGCTGCAACTATTGCTCCATCGGGTTGTATCGCTACAGACCTGACTATGTCATCTCCGCTGCCGATTGGTGTGACCACTTTGCCCGTTCCATTGAATGTCGTGTCCAAAACTCCATTCGTATCGTATCGAACAAGAGCAAAGTCATAACCTGAACCCGCACTTAATCCGGCAGCAACGATCGCACCGTCTGGTTGGATCGCGACCGAGAAAGCTCTGTCGTCCCCGCTGCCGATAGGTGTGATCACTTTTCCTGTCCCGTTAAATGAAGTGTCCAGCGTCCCGTTTGTATTGTATCGAACGAGAGCAACGTCGTTGTTGCCGCCGACGGCGGTGAAGCCTGCAGCGACAATTTTGTTGTCCGATTGAATTACAACCGAGAAAGCCAGGCTTGTCGTGCCGCTGACCGAAGTGATCACTTTTCCGGTACCGTTAAACGTGGTGTCCAGCGTTCCGTTAGCGTTATAACGAACCATGGCGATAAAAAAACCAGAGCCTCCTTCGGTGTAGCCGGCCGTGACGATCTTACCATCGGATTGGATGGCGACGGAAAGCGCATAATCATGGATCGGGTCCATTGACGTTACCACGAACCCGGTCCCGTTAAATGTGGTATCGAGCGTTCCGTTATCATTATACCGAAGCACGGCCGTGTCAAATGCACCGCTAAAGCGGCTGGCGCCAGCTACAACTATCTTTCCGTCAGGTTGAATAGCTAGAGCATGGGGCCTGTCTTCCGTAGAGCTAACGGATGTTGTGACGATTCCGGTTCCGTTAAATGTGGTATCGAGCGTGCCGTCAGTGTTATATCGAACCACTGCGAAGTCAGAATCTGATGCCCCAAAGTAGTCACCAGCCGCGACGATCTTCCCGTCAGATTGAATTGCAACGGCGGTCGCAAGATCATAGTTTGCGGTAAGTGGCGTGGTCACGATTCCCGTGCCGCCAAATGAGGTATCGAGGCTGCCGGGCGTTCCGCAAGAGGTTGGCGTAGGTTTTGGTGTATCCGTTGGTGTATCAGTCGGAGTATCAGTCGGTGTATCCGTAGGAGTATTCGTTGGGGTAGGTGAGAGAGCAGAACATCCAGCGAAATTTGTACCGTTCACTTTGTGCCCCGGCGAAAAGTTTCCGAGGGCACCTGTTGCCAAAGTGTGTCTTATCAAGACAGAGCCGGTAATATCGGGATCACGAGTCAGAGATTGATCGAAGTTGCCTTCTGCTCCATATGTGTAAGACGCTAGTACCGTCGCAAACGTATCAGCGAGCGTTACCGTATCGCCGGAATTGTCGAGGCTCAACGAGCCGCTCGATGCGGTCTGAACGACTACATATCCAAAGGATCCACTTGGCGTCCCACCGCCGAACACAATTATCCCGCACCCGGCCGGCACGATAGTGTTTGCCGGAAAAGTATGGCGAACGGAAACCGCATCGCTCAACGTAAAGCCGGATATGTCAACGTCCACGGCATTATTATTAATGAGTTCTATGAATTCATCGTTGTTGGCGCTTACGGCCCCATCGCCATTCGCATCGCCGGTGAAGGTGCCCGGATCTGCAAGGATCTCATTAATGATCAGCGTCGGTGGGCCAAGTGTTGATGTTTTTCGGGCACTCGCTGCATCGGTGGCTGTCAAAACGCTAACACCAAATACTTTGCCCCAATTTGAACCAATGGCGATGGCGGCGAGAGCGATCAAAAACAGCGTGATAGATAGAACTCGTGACGATAATGTGCGTGGCATAGATCGGTCTCCTTTGTGTCGATTGAAATACACATTTCACGCTCGTCAGAAAGGACAGTTGGGGTCAAGGTCAAAAGCAAGAAGGCTTGGTCTGCGAACGTTGATTCGCCAATGATGTTATACCCGAAACGTATTTAATACAAGCAAATTTTCCTGTCGGAAAGTTGGGTCATTTCGAGAATGTTAGG
>CAZGSC010000211.1:0-4513 GCA_964528325.1 uncultured Chloracidobacterium sp.
AAGCCAACGCCACCGCCCGCAACCCTGAGCCGCAGACCATGTTGATCGTCAAAGCCGAAACCTCAGGCGGCAGGTCAGCTTTCAGAGCGGCCTGTCTTGCAGGAGCCTGACCGATACCGGCCTGAACGACGCAGCCCATTATGACCTCGTCAACCTTATCGCCGTTGATCCCCGCACGTTTAACAGCTTCTCTGATCGCAATAGCTCCTAGATCTGGAGCCGAAAATCCCTTTAATAACCCTTGAAACTTCCCTGTCGGCGTCCTTGCCGCACTTATTATTACTGCATCTTTTGTTTTCGACATAGTATGTTTACCTTCTCATTGAGAACTCAAAATATTAGGCTACCATTTCTGATATAGAAATTAAATTTTACTAGCTGTGGAAACGCTCAAAAACAGCTTGTTCGAGAGCGTCGCGATGGTCGGGATGAGCAATATTTATCAAGTCAGTCGCCCGTTGATGCAGGTTTTTTCCATACAAATTCGCAACGCCGTATTCGGTGACGATGTAGTGAACGTGAGCACGGGTCGTTACTACGCCGGCGCCTTCATGAAGGAACGGAACGATCTTGCTCTCGCCGCGAGCGGTAGTGGACGGAAGTGCGATGATCGGTTTTCCTCCTTCAGAAAGTGATGCACCCCGGATGAAATCCATTTGCCCACCGACACCTGAGTACAGTAATGTTCCGATCGAGTCCGCACACACCTGACCGGTCAGATCGACTTCGATCGCGCTGTTGATCGCTGTTACTTTTGGATTTCTCCTGATGACAGATGTGTCGTTCACATATGCAATATCAAGCATCAGAACCTGTGGATTGTCGTCAATAAAGTCATACAGCCTTTGGGTTCCCATGGCGAATCCTGCGACAATTTTACCAGGGTGTTTCAGTTTTCGGACGCCGTTGACAACACCGGCCTCGACCAGACCGATCAGGCCGTCCGAGAACATTTCGGTATGAACACCTAAGTCCCGATGCCCGGTCAGTGCTGAAAGCACTGCGTTTGGTATCGAGCCGATACCCATTTGCAATGTTGCGCCGTCATCGATCAACTCCGCAATGTTGCTGCCGATCTTCTTATCAACGTCGGTTAATATCGGCGGCTTAGCCTCAAGCAGTGGTTCATTGACATCGACGAATGCATCGATGTCTTTGACGTTTACAAGGCCGTCGCCCAGTGTTCGGGGCATGTGCGGATTTACCTGAGCGATCACATATTTTGCCGTTTCAACAGCAGCCTTTGCGATATCGACCGAAATACCGAGTGAACAAAATCCGTGTTTGTCAGGTGGTGATACGTGGATCATTGCGACGTCTAGGGGCAAAATGTTCTTTCTGAAAAGTGCGGGTATTTCCGATAAGAAGACCGGGATATAATCACCTCGCCCTTCTCGCACTGCACTTCGAACATTAGACCCTACAAAGAATGCGTTGACCCGAAAGCTGTCCGCTAATTCAGGCTCAGCATATGGGGCGATCCCTTCGGTATGCAGATGTACGATCTCGACATTGCGCAGATCAGCAGCTCGATCCGTCATCGCCTGTATGAGGACCTGCGGAGCGGCGGCAACTCCATGAATGAACACGCGGTCACCTGATTTGATAACATTAACAGCCTGAGCTGCGGAAGTTGGGACGATCATAAAGGTTATTAGTTTTGGTTGATGAAAAGTTATTCTCCTATATCTTCATTCCATACTGCCGGATGTTTGGAAATAAAGCTGTTGAGAAGGGTCTTACACTCGTCGGAATCAAGGTCAATGATCTCGATCCCATTTTCACGCAGCCAGTCGATGCCGCCCTGAAAGGTGACGGATTCACCCACGATGACCGTTCCAATGCCGAATTGTCGAACAAGGCCGCTGCAATACCAGCACGGCGAAAGCGTTGTGGCCATTATTGTATCCTTGTAGCTGCGTTGGCGACCAGCTTTACGAAATGCATCCGTTTCGCCGTGGATCGATGGATCGTTTTCCTGAACGCGGCGGTTGTGTCCGCGGCCAAGTAAATTCCCATCTCCGTCGAAAAGAGCGGCGCCAATTGGAATGCCACCTTCCTCCAGTCCTATTCGGGCTTCTGCGATGGCAACATCGAGCATTGCTTTACTGTCAAGATTTGAATTCATACAATACGATTTTATAAGCAAACCTCTCTGTATGCTAATCTCGTTTAATGTCACAGAATTTTGAACAGGGTGATTTTCTCGTGTTCCAACTCGAAAGCGGTTTTGCTCTTTTGCGAATGCTCGCAGTGGATGAGATCGACGATGATAAAGTTTGGCATGTAGCCGCATACAGCGATTTTTTCCCCAATGTTGATAGTGCAGAAGCAATGTCCGTCGAGCCACTACGTATGACGGTCAGCAGGTCACATTTGGCACTTACAAACCGAGCTTTCGAAAGCACACAAGTCGCGAGGATAGCAAATGTTGCACTGACGGAAATGGAGATCGCACCGCTCACTGCCTGGAGAAATGACACGAACAGGACAGTTTCTGACCGTTCGGTGCGATTGATGCTTGGATTAAGATGAACGGGGCTCTTTTTCCGATAGAAGCTTGGTCGTGTTATCCGTAATACTCACTGGCACAATAGTGTCAAAATCTGCCCGTTCGAGTAGCCTCGCGGTTGCCGCATTTACTTCCAACGGTGTGTCATCCGCCGCGCGATTATTTTTCTTAAAATGCTTCCTTAACTGATGCATCCGCACAAGGGATTGTATGTGCCAAATTCCCATCGCGATCAGCAGACCGGCAGTCAAATAGATAAGCCAGTGAGTATCGGGACGAAAGCCGAGAATCGCATACAGCATTGCGGCGAGCGTAAAACTGGCTACGATGGTCAAAGAACTCAGAACGGTATTCACCTTGACATGTTCTTCAGGCGTTTGATTTTTTTTGAATGGTTTTGAAAGGTCTGGAAGAAACGTTCCGCATTGACGACAATACGTTTCTGGAGATTGATCCGGGTTTCCGCATTTTGGACAAAACATAGGTAATAGATCACGTTCGTGTGTCGCCGGAAATTAGCCTTTATAGTTTTCGCCGTTTCAATTCCCGCTCGATCATTTCAAGTTCCCTGCTTACGTGGCCAGCGGCTGACGAGTTTTCCTCGGCCCTGCGGATCAGATATGGTATGGATTCCGCAACAGGGCCATAAGGGACATATTTTGAGACGTTATAACCCTTTGCACCGAGCACATACGATATGTTGTCACCCATGCCATAGAGCTGGGAAAAGAAGATGTTTGGATGGTCGGATGAGATTCCCAGGCCGTACATCTGCTCTGCAAGGACCTTAGTACTTTCCTCATTGTGCGTCGCGGCCACAAAAGACATTGTCTCGACATGACGCAAACAGTATTCTATCGCGGCGTCATAATCAGCGTCGGTGTCGCTTTTTGATGGATGAATGGGTGACGCGTAGCCCAACTCTTTAGCCCGGTCACGTTCCTTTTCCATATACGCACCTCGAACGAGTTTAACTGCCATTATGTAGCCGTCAAGTCTGGCCTGCCGCCGGCTGTCTTTCAAATACTGCAGCCGGTCGGTTCGGTACATCTGCAGCGTATTGAAAACGATAGGACGTTCGCGATTGTATTTTTCCATCATATCTATCGCTAAACGGTCGATCGCATCCTGTATCCAGGAATCTTCGGCGTCAATGAAAACAGGCTGTCCCACGGAGTACGCATGTGAGCAGATCTCGTTAACACGGTTATGGATGCGTTCACACTTTGCCTGGCTCTTGGCGTCAAGTTTCTTTTTCGCACTCAATTTTTCGAGCGTACCGAGCGGAGCGATGCCCGTTACTTTAAAAACAGCGAACGGAATATTTGGATCGTCCTTTGCCCGGTCTATCGTACGAATGATCTCGTCTTTCACGAGATCAAAATCTCCTTCAGTCGATCTACCTTCGACCGCATAATCGAGAATGGCTCCGATGTTCGAGCGGCCAAGTTCATTGACCACTTTCTCACACTCTTCTATCGTCTCACCGCCGCAAAATTGTTCAAAGATCGTTGCTTTTATCAACCCTTCGACCGGCAAACCGATGGACAAGGCAAATTTTGCAGCGGCTGATCCAAGTGCATTCAAGAACCGCGAATTCAGCATCTTGAAAAGCCGGTATTTCTCGTTTAGCTGTGAATCGGATTTGTCCGCAAAGGCTGTCGCGGTATCCTGGAAGTCCAGAGAGAATTCGCTCATAAAAAAGTTACTTTACCACACAGAACACAGAGTGCACAGAGACAAAAGAGCAAGTTAGGAAACCACACAATTGTATCTGTAATTAAATTATCCTATTATTTGAGTTTTACCTCTGTGCCTCTATGCACTCTGGCTAATATTTATTATGAGTAAAGGGCTTCCTAAAAGATCGGAAAACTATTCCGAATGGTACAACGAGATCGTTAAACGTGCCGATCTAGCTGAGAATTCGGCTGTTCGAGGCTGTATGGTGATCAAACCGTATGGTTTTGCAATATGGGAAAAGATGCAGCGGGCTTTGGA
>CAZGSC010000212.1:0-4494 GCA_964528325.1 uncultured Chloracidobacterium sp.
CAGTCATGTCACTAACCACGCCGCTCGCTTTTAGAAACGAAGTCGCGACCATCGTCAGCGTCAGCACTATGATCGGCAGCGAAAAGAACGCCGTGAGTATAAGGAATTTCGGCAGATGCTCGCTGTATATGACCAACGCGCGGCGGAGCAATCCAAAGATACCCTCGGAACGCGAACGCAGCACACTTGCAAACGCCTCGGCTGTCTGCGGCCGCTCGTCAGGATCTTTTGCGAGTGCCAAATGTATCGCACGCTTCATCTTTCGACGCGCATGTTTGGCGACAAGCGGCCTGGGTTTTACAAACTTGTGCGATTCCATCACATACTTGAAATCGCCCTCGAACGGCGGCGCACCGGACAGCATTTGGTACGCAATGACGCCGAGACTGTAAATGTCCGAACGCGGATCAAGGTGCTCACCTCGGCACTGCTCGGGCGACATATAAAGCGGCGTGCCCAAAACGGCGCCGACGCGCGTCAATTCGGCCGAATTGGTTGAATCATAAAGCGAACGAACCGGCGTCGCGAGGCGGGTTCCTGCGCGGTCGGTGTCGCCGGCTTCTGAGATGATCTTTGTCCCGACCGAGTCCTGATAATCCCCCGAAATATCGCCGTCGTCAAAGATCGCCGTTTTACCTTCCGACGAGACGATTCCTGCGTCGGAAACAAGCGTGCCATGATCAGAATGAGCGATCGTCGCTGTTCCCGGAGCCTTTGTATGGGAAATGCCACCTGCATTAGTTCCGTCAATATCCGCTCCGCCGAACGTAATGTTCCCGCCCGAGGCGATCGTCGGAAGCGAGCTCCTAAACTTGGCTTCAGGGTCATCTTCACGTGCCATGTCGCTTTCTTCGAGCTTGGCAATACCAAAATCGAGCACCTTGACCGTGTAGCCGCCGCGTTGATTTGGTTCCAGCCAGATGTTGTCGGGTTTGAGGTCGCGGTGAATGATACCCTGGCCGTGGGCTTCGTGCACGGCGGAACAAACCTGTTCGAGAATATCGAGCGTCCACGCAACAGGAAGATTTTTCTCCTCTTCAAGTATCTCTCCAAGCGTGCAGCCGTCGAGATACTCCATCACGAGGTATGCCACTTGTCCCTGAGCGGCGTCTGCAAAACCAAAGTCCGTCACATTAACGACGTTTGGATGCCGCAGCCGTCCGGCGGCACGAGCTTCGCGGCGAAAACGCTCAACAAATTCTGCCCGCTCCATGTATTGCGGAGCGATGACCTTGACCGCCACAGGACGTTCAGTGCCGAGATGCGTCGCCAGGTACACCGCTCCCATGCCGCCGCGTCCCAGCTCGCGCGTCATCTGATATTTGCCGTCAAGCACCTGGCCTATGAAGTCCGGACAATCCATCTCTCGTATGTGCAAACTTTATAGATTATCGCACATTTTGTTTGCAAGTAATTACGACCGGCCGGCAGAATATGTTTTGGGTTTTCGAATAAATATTGTCCATAAATGCCAGAATGTGCGAATATTCAATTGAGGCAAATTATGATCGACGAAAAAGCTATTCCTATAACCGTTGACACCGAGATTATGAGCGGAACACCGGTTTTCGAAGGTACCCGCGTACCTGTATCGGCTTTGCTCGATAATTTAGAGGTCGGCGTTTCTCTTGACGAATTTCTTGATAACTTCCCAACCGTGACCCGCGAACAGGCTGTGCAGGTTTTAGAGCATTTCAAGACGACGCTGGACACTATTAAACAGGCCGCATGAAGATCATCATTGACGAATGCGTTCCCAGCATTGTTAAGAAGGGTCTGCCCGCACGTCAGAGGTATGTGCGACATAGTCCAATCTCCTATTGTTTTTTTGGTAAAACAATCACGCTCGTCAGAAGAACCTGTGGAGGTCTTTAAAGAGCAAAGAAGATTGGTCTGAAACGCAAATTTTCGCCCCAATCATATTCCCAATGTCCTATTGTGTCAAGTCAAATTTTCACACCTGGTTACCGACGATATCCACGGTTCTTCGACACGCTTGATGGTTATTCCCCACGAATCGCGTTCCTTGCGGACGAACTTCCCTTTTGCATCGTATTGATACCAGATCATCGGCTTGCCGTCGTTCTGTTCTTTGAGGATAAATCTCTCGCGTCCGTAGGCATCGAGGTCGCGTTTCAGGTCGGTTATCGATATACGCTTTAGTGCGGCTAAGAATGGTATTGCAGAGATATCCATCGGATAAGGATCTTTTGCCTCGTATGAACGCAGATCAAATTTCTCTTCTTTATTCCTGTTATCTGCGACTATCTTCGCCAAAATTTCCTCATCCTCAGGCTCGAAAACCAGGCCCTCTTCCAGATCGGGCGTCCATTTTTTACACATTCGAAACGCCTTCGATCTCGAAATGCCAAGTTGGTCGGCGATATCGCGAAAACTCGCACCGGCGTCGTGCGCCCACTTCACATTCAGGATCATCTCTCGCGTCTCTTGATCGATCTCAGCAACGAACCGCTCATCAAATATGAAGCCGAGAAAGCCGTCTTCCGACCGTTGAATACTGCAGACCGGCACATTGCCCGCAACCCACTTTCTGGCGGCGCCAAGCGAGCGGGTTTGAACAAGATAGCGCCATTGCGGATCGCCCGCGTGAACACCAACTGCAAAAACGCTGTCAGCCGTATCGCACAGGACACGCGAGCGCATCATGTGAGCTTCACTGATAAGTTCGCCGCGACGCTGCTCCTGCGATGAGGCAAGTACCAGTATTGACACGTCCAATTCGTCCTTTAACAGTTTCAACTCGCGCATCAACTTCAGCGTCTCGCGCGTGCCGTCATACGTCTGCCGGACAGCCGAAAGATCGTCGATGACAACAACACGAAACCCATTTTCACGGATCATTCTGCGCAGACATGTGCAAAGATCTTCGTTCGGTTCAGGCTTATCGTGATACAGGTTTTCTGAGAGCTTGTACTGCTTGCCCTCGTTCGTGTAACGCATCCCGAACTGCCGTTCCGAAAACTTAAGATCGACATATAAAACCTTGCGGCGCTTTTCCGACATCGCAAAACCATCAATGCCGCGCCCGCGTGCAATTGCTTCCGCCAACTGCATCGCTAAAATGCTCTTGCCGGTTCCGGACGGGCCAAATAGCAGCGCAAGCTCGCCCTCGCGCCAAAACTCGTCAAACAAATTCTCCGGCGGCTTGAGATGTTTCACGCTCATGATACATTCGTTCGCTTTCCTCGGCCGTGCTGCCGCCGCGTTGGTTGTAAAAATTCCGTCAGCCATTATCTTTTCCTCCAATTTAAGGTCATTGACAATAAAACAATCGTTGTCTATAATACAATGTATTATATATGCAACAGATGGGATGTCAAGAGTTTTTACAAAAAATCGTGAGACACGGGCACAATATGCCGACAACTCTAATGATACCAACACTTATATTGTCCCACATCCAAGTGGGACAGATGTGGGACACGAAACGGAGATCAGGATGCAAAAGCGCTCATGTAAGTAAGGGCGGTACATCGGAACCTTTTGTATCGCCCTTACTTACGTGCGGGCTTGCGCAACGCGAATGGTTTGGGCTAACATTTTCCCACAACAAATTTATTGCTTTTTCCCTGTTGCATTTGTGAAACACGATGTGTTACAACTACATTGACGTTGCATAAACGCAACACAAACGTCTAGGACCTGGAAGGAGCAAATATATGGATGGCGGAAAGAATATGAGTATGGATAAAGGAAAAGCGATCGAGTCTGCTCTGCTGCAGATCGAGAAAAAGTTTGGCAAGGGCGCGATCATGAGACTGGGCGAGCGTCCGCACGAAGATTTCGGAGCGATCTCGACGCGATGCCTCAGCCTCGACGCGGCGATAGGCGTCGGCGGATTTCCGCGTGGCCGCATCATCGAAGTTTACGGGCCGGAGAGTTCGGGTAAAACGACATTGGCACTGACGGTCGTGGCTTCGGCACAGCAGACCGGCGGCATCTGTGCATACATCGACGCCGAACACGCGATGGACCCCGAATACGCGACCAAGCTGGGCGTCAACATCGACGACATGCTCATCTCGCAGCCGGATTCGGGCGAGCAGGCACTTGAGATCGCCGAAACGCTCGTGCGTTCGAACAGCGTCGATGTGATCGTGATCGATTCGGTCGCCGCGCTTGTACCGCGTGCAGAGCTTGACGGCGAAATGGGCGATTCCCTGCCCGGCTTGCAGGCACGTCTGATGTCGCAGGCCTTGCGCAAGATCACTGCGATCGTGGCAAATTCGAATACGTGCTTTATCTTTATCAATCAGCTTCGAGAAAAGATCGGCGTGTTCTTCGGCTCGCCCGAAACGACGACCGGCGGCAAAGCTCTGAAATTCTACGCCAGCCTGCGTCTCGACATCCGCCGCATCGGCGCCATTAAAGATGGTGACAAGGTCGTCGGCAACCGAACACGCGTCAAGGTGGTCAAGAACAAATGCGCACCGCCGTTCCGCGAGTCCGAATTCGACATCATGTACGGCGAAG
>CAZGSC010000213.1:0-4386 GCA_964528325.1 uncultured Chloracidobacterium sp.
GTCTAGTGCGTCTGCCAATTTCGCCACCTCGGCACATTGGCAAAGTAGAATCTAACGAATCTGAGGTCGAATGTCTAGGCGGCTACTTATGCAGATATTTTTTGTCATATTCATCCCACGACATATTAATATCCCCGGTACCAAGCCCATCGTGCCTGTCCCCACCAAGAGCCTTTCGTTCCATTCTCAGAAACAGTCTGTAACCGCCGTAACCGACCAGTCCGATCAAGCCAAGCCAGAATACCCAAGACAAAAGCGTGCCTATCCAACCGAGCGCCCACAAAAGCAACATTCCGACAAATATCAAACCTATTGCACCGAGGATCAATTTGATGATGTTCATATCTATTACCTCCGACTACAGGCTAATACGAAAACGCCGAATCGATGTTCGCAGGAATTTTGGCGTTGTCGTATAATTCACGTTCGGGCCATAGGGTAACATTTTGGGTGAACAAAAACTTACAATTCAGGCAGTTGCAGACCGTGTAAATGCAGAATTATTTGGCGGCGGCGAAGGTTTGGCTTCTGACGTGACGCATGATTCGCGACAGGCTCGCGAAAGCACGTTATTTGTAGCGATCAAAGGGGCGACCGTTGACGGTCATCGTTTCGTCGAAGATGTCATGCGGCGCGGCGCGACCGGAATTATTTCCGAGTCCGATCCGCCGGATGGCTTTGCCGGCGCATGGTTAAAAGTAGAGGATGCTCGCGTTGCTCTCGCAAAGACTGCTGCCTTTGTCAACGGCGATCCGTCACACGATCTCGACCTCGTCGGCGTCACAGGAACAAACGGCAAAACCACCACGACCTATCTCATCTTTGCTTTGGCCAAGGCAGCCGGACAAAAACCAGCGATGCTCACTACCGTCGAATACCGCATCGGTGACAAAAGTGAACCTGCAGTGCGCACAACACCCGAGGCATCCGACACAAATCGATTCCTGCGTGAAGCCGTCGATTCAGGATGTGCAATGGCAGTGATGGAAACTTCTTCTCAGGCCATTGATCTTCACCGCTGCGATGGGCTTCGATTCAAGGTTGCTGTTTTTACCAACCTCACGCGCGACCACCTCGATTATCACAAAACGATGGAGAATTACTTTGATGCCAAAAAGCAACTCTTCGACGGACGCCTGGGTGAAAAACCGGGTGCGTCTGTGATAAATATTGATGATGAGTGGGGCGGCAAACTTGCCGATGAATTGAGGTCGGCAGGAGAAAAAGTTGTTACGTTTTCGCAGCAACCTTCGTCGACTGCCGATCTGACTGCGTCTAAAATCGAGGTTTCGCTAATTCGCGGCACGTCATTCCTCCTGAGAACGCCAGCCGACGAACGACAAATAACGTCACCGCTTGTCGGCCATCCCCATGTTTACAATATGTTGTCTGCGACAGCGACGGCTTTAGAGCTTGGGTATGATCTTGATTCGATCTCAGAGGGACTTTCGACATGTGTCGGTGCTCCGGGAAGATTTGAACGCGTGCCGCACGAGGGGGATTTTGCTGTCGTAGTTGATTACGCTCATACGGACGACGCCTTACTTAACACACTGAAGACAGCTCGTGATCTGACTGACGGCCGCATTATTACAGTTTTCGGATGCGGCGGAGACCGCGATCAGACAAAACGACATCCGATGGGCGAGATCGCTGGCGAATACAGTGATCGTGTGATCATTACTTCTGACAATCCGCGAAATGAAGACCCATTAAAGATAATTTCTGAAATTGAGATGGGTGTGAAGGAGAAAAATTCAGCTTACGAAATAATTCCCGACCGCCGAGAAGCGATCAATCGCGCGATAACTTCCGCAAAGGCAAACGATGTTGTAATAATTGCCGGCAAGGGCCATGAAACTTATCAGATCGTTGGGGGTGACAAGTTTCATTTCGATGACCGAGAGGTTGCGGTTGAATCTCTTGGGAGATTGAAAGAGGACGCTTAGGATCCTTCGTTATCTCTGACGATCTTTATCAGCACATCTCGCTGCGCGGCCGTGAGTTGTTCAAAACACACTCCAAATCCTATCTCATAGACATGATTGGCTACCTTGCCATCGAATTGAACTTTCATCCCGTCTGCAAGCGGTACAAATAGCTTTACGGGGTCTCCATCATTTATTTCACCTGAGCTAAGGACAAAACATCCTTCTATGCTGACATCGCTAATGGTTCCCGGGAGACGTCCGCTGCCGCCTTCCCATTCAATGTCCATCTCTATCGAATATCGGTTAGAAGCCCTACGTTCGGTGCCGCTGCGCCTGTCTCTGATCGTCATTATCTATTCTTCCTCCGGGGCACCACACGATCCCCTTTTCTTATTAAAGTAATAATAGAACGGCAATCCTAAAAGGATAAGACCGATGCCAATGAAAGATTGAGTGGGAGCCGTCTGCATTGTATTTACCAAAAGCCATCCCGCGACTAATAAATAGACTGCCGGCATTACCGGATAACCCCACGCGCGGTATGGCCTCTCGGCATCAGGATATTTGTGCCTCAACACAAATATTGATGAGCCAACAAGCGCGTAGAATATCCAGGAACCAAAAATGACGTAATCCGTGAGAGCGTCAAAAGAACCCGATAATGCAAGTATGCTCGCCCAAACGCCCTGAAATAGCACACCGTTGACCGGCACGGCATTCACCGACAACTTCGCGAACGGCTGGAACATCATTCCGTCTTTAGCCATCGCATAGGGAATGCGTGATGCGCTCAGGATCGATGTATGCAACGTGCCGAGCGAGGATAACATAAGCCCGATAGTAAACACCGCGACCGCAACACCAGTTGCCATGCTCATCATATCACCGCCAAAAAACTTGCTGACGACGACCTTCGCAACCGACGAATCCTTGGATACCGACGCTATTGCGGTCGGATCGAGCACATAAAAATACGCAGCGCTGGCGAACACATATAGGACAATGACCAATAGCACACTGCCTATGATCGCCAAGGGAATATTTCGATTAGGGTCCTTGACCTCGCCCGCAACAAACGACAGATTGTCCCAACCGTCATAGCCCCATAGTGCTCCGAGCATAGCCGCGCCAAACCCGGCAAGAAAAGTATATTCAGCTGAGCCAAATCTCACGGCATCAGCAACGCCCTCGCAAGTGCCGCCGGTATTCATCAGCGAAAAATGACCAAAACTGCCGCCCGCCACAAACAAAAACGCTCCAAGCGCGACGATCACAACGAGGCCTATCTTGATCATCGTCAGCCAGGTCGCGATCTGGCCGTTCAGTCGCACTGAGAGACAATTTAGTGTCGTAAAAATTCCGATGATCACAATGGCGATGATCTGAAGGGATGTTATTTCGTAATCATATCCAAAGATGTTCGTGCTCAGCAGCGTCTGCTTTAAGGCGCCGTTGAGATAGTCATTCATCGCGATCGCAAATACGACGGCGACTGCTGTTTGCGCCGCGCTCCGTGCAATGAACATCTGCATCCAGCCAAACAGGAAACTAGATAGGCGCCCGTAGGAATCACGCAGAAAGACATATGGCCCGGCAGCGTGCGGTTTCATCGCGGTCAACTCGGCATATGTCAATGCTCCCGCGAGCGACAATAAGCCGGCCGCTATCCACGCCATTAAAACCCAAGTCGGACTGCCGACATTACAGGTCATCACTCGGGCCTTCAGAAACACACCGGTACCAACAACATTTCCAATAATTACGGAGATCGCAGCGATCAGGCCAAGGCCGCGTATCAACGTCTGTTTTTCACTGATTTCGGGGTTCATATTTTTCGGCGTTTTGACTTGCAACATATTACGCGAAAACGCACTTCAAGTGAAGTTCATCTCTCGTGATAGAATCGCGGCTATGCAGCGAATCGACATATCAGCGGACGAGCTAGTTTCAGCACTTTTGCAGGTCGCCGCAAGCGAGACCGTCTGTATTCTTGACAGCTGCGGTGTGCATCATCTTGGTTCGCATCTGCTGATCGCCGGTATCAAGCCCATTTCATCTCATGAAATTGCGGGGAAAGAACCAGAACGGACACTCACGTTCCTTGATGAGGCTTTACGAGCAAAAGATCTAGCATCGATCTTCACCATATCTTACGATTTCGGCAAAAGACTGCTTAATATCTCGCCGGAAAGGTTCGTCAACAAAGAGCCTGACATCTTCCTCGCTCAGTTCGATTCATTGATCGTCCATGATTACTACACCGGTATAACTAACATTGTTGGTAATGCTGATCGCTTCGATTTTATTAGGTCAATCCTCGTTGCTAATACAGGTAAATTCGATCCTGAAGTTTCGGCTGCAGAAACGACTGTTCATTCAAACTTCACCCGCACTGAATACTTATCCGCTATTGAAGCAATAAAAGAACAGATCATCGACTGCAATACTTAACAAA
>CAZGSC010000214.1:0-4309 GCA_964528325.1 uncultured Chloracidobacterium sp.
TTTTGTGTCAAGATTGAAGAGCCGTCAAACGATACGATACTTTCCGATCTCCGCAAGATCGCTCAGATCAGGTCGACAACAAACTATTCGGCCGTAAGGTTAGTTATCGCCGCCGTTAGCATTAGGCATTGTGAACACGGCGGTCATCGGCCCCCAATTTGAGGCCGAATCACGGCCCCGCACAAACAAAATATGCCGTCCGGGCGGACATGTGATATTTGCGACGGCAAATTCGGCGGGACTGTTGAAACTACCGTCTTCGGCCGTCATCGCGATAGGCGATCCGCCGCGCCAAGGCGGCACATCGATATAGACCTCGGCTGCCGAAATACTCTGATTGCCGTTGAATTGATCTGTGATCTGGGCTCGAAGCGAATAGCGATTAAGCCGCGTTCGAGCACTCGTAAGCGTTTCAGTCGTCGGTCCTTCGCCGGTCATAAATGGCGTCCGGGCAAGTTTTGCTAAATATAGCAATACAGGCCGATTCAGGTTCCAAAAGTTTCCGCCCGTTCCGCCGTCAAGACAAGCATATGGCGGCATAAACCCGCCGCAAGCACCGGAGCTAAGGCCGGTTTCCATGCCAAGTCCTGCCACGCCAAATTCACCGTAGGCAAAATCATGAGCCGTTCCACTTGTTGGATAAAGGTTAATACTCTGGATCGGGTTGTAGCCGTTATAGGCCGCCATTCTGCCTGCAATACTGGCAAACTGCATGTTTGGCGGCGGCGTGTCATCCTCGCCCCAAGGGTACAGAACGAGATTGCCGTAGGAATGCATATCGAGAAAAACACCTGTGGCGTCGATCGGTGCCGGAGAACTTCTGTCGGGAAGACGCTGATCGGGAAACAGCGATGCGATAAGGGCATCAACCGACCGAACTTCGGGCTCTGAGGCCGGTTCAAGGCCGGGCCAAGTCTCACCACATGGCGGATCGGACGGCATATTTACAGTTCCCCACCAGAAAGAATAGTTACGGTTAAGGTCAATTCCGGAAGTTGTCCCCGTGCAGCCGCCTGTCAGATTATTGGTGTTCTTACGCTTCATCTGGCCCGTCTCGGCGATCTTGCGGCCGTCAGGATTGAAAAGCGGGATAATGTAAATTTCGTGTTCGTTTAACAGCCACGTCGCGTCGGCATCCTTGTCATAATTTGCCAATAAATACTGGATGAACCGCGTTGCCATCTCAGGCGGCACTAGCTCGCGGGCGTGTATGCCGGCCTGGATCAACAATCTCGGTTTACTGCCGCGATTATCCTTATTTGTAAGTTTTATGCCTGTCAGATCGTAGCCGTTGAGCGGATTTCGCATTTTTTCCCAGCTTTCGCCGTATGTAAATACCTCTGCCAATTTAGGATAGGCTGCGGCCATTTGATTTAGAAACGCATAGGTTTCCTCGACCGTTCTGTAACCTCCGCCAAAGGTTTCCGGCCGGTTCTGACGCGTCAGTTCAGCTGTCAGCCGTTCGTCTACACGAGCATCAAACCCTGAATTTCTAAGGTCGTTGACTTGCTGCTGCGTTGCTAAAAAGAGCAGATCGTTTCCCTCGCGATATTCCATGAGGTCAAGCCCGAGTCTCGTCACACGACGCATCTCGAGGTCGTTATTGACCGTTATACGGGCCATGACCTGTCGATCCGGAACGGATACCTTGTCCTGCGCAAAAAGCGGCAAGCAGACGGCGATCAACAGCGTAAAGATCAGCAGAATTCTCATGGCATTAAACCTCATTTTAATAACGGGCAGAACTGAACAATATCAGATTTCGTTGTATTTGTTAAGCCTATTGCCGTTGGCTTTAGCCAACGGATATTGTCAATCAAAAAGCATTCGGCTTTAGCCGAATTATTTTGGGCTAAAGCCCAGCATATCTTTGCAGCCCAACCGTTGCCTGAAGGCAACGGCAATTAAACACGAGGCTAATTTTTGTATTTTGCTCTGATCTTGACAGCACGTTCGATCACATCTGAATTCTCAAGTATTTTCAATTTAAGGTCGTTATCGAGATTTGGATTGTCGGCGAGGAATTTATTGATAATGCCGAGAGCTTTCTCGTCGCGCTGGCCGCCGAGAAACTCAGAGAGCCAGTTGTTGACAAAAAATATCTTGCGCTCTCGTTTGAGCTTTGGTATTTCGGCGAGCGCTTTTTCGAGATACGGCAAGGTCAATTCGGAATGTTTTATCGAGTTAAAAGTCTCAACTGCGTCTTCGATCCAGCTCTCGCTGATGTCTTTGTTGTTGATGAAGTCGTTCCAAAACTTCGCCTTGTTCTCAGCCGTCGCAAAAGCGGCATGCGCGGCATAAGCGTAACGCTTGGCGTCGTCTGATGTCTCGGTTTTCTCAAGATCGGTAAGCAGCTTTGCCGCGTCCGGATCACCGAGGATCACAAGCCGCGTAACGATGTCGAATTTGTCTTTGGTCTTGAGAGTCAGCTTTGGGCTTGCCGCGTTGAGTATCTGCTTGAGTATGTCTCGTGCCCTATCGGTCGAGGCGATATTCAGGAACGCTCGGTAATATGTGATCCTCTGCCCCTGCGTCGAAGCGTTTTGTATCTTGTCGATCAGCATGTTTTCGAGCCGTGTCTGCAGGTCACCTGGTGCGGAGGCCCGCACGTTAGTAAGGGCGGTAGAAGGCGCGGGGAGATAATAATTCATCGCCGTCGATACTCTGCCTAATAAAGTCTGAATAGTGGATTCGTCGGTTTCACCGTTCAGAGTTACGCCTTTAGGCGTGATGGTTTTTCGCGGCTTAAGCCGCAACTCTGAACTGCCAAGATTCTTGATGACAAGCTCGACATAAACCTTTGGATCAAGCTCGCCTTCGCGGACGCTGTCCCAGAGGCTGCCCCACATCATTGTGCGGAGGAAATCGTCCCTTTCGTTTTGGATATTCTTCAGGACATAATCACGGCTCTTGTCGTCAAGCAGAAAAATGCCGTAGCCGTAGTCTCGGTAGTTGGGAAAGACAAGTGTCCAGTAAGCGTGGTATATAAGAAAACAAACGGGCTCGGGCTTGACGACGAAAAGGTAGTCGATTGGATTCTTAACCGGTTTGACCGGAATCGGCGCGGGGAACAGTTCTTCGTCACGAGTAATTATGGCATCCGAGAAAACCCTTACTTTCATCGGCCAGCTTTCACCTTGGCGTAGTGCGTCGGTTTGGTATAAACAATAGCCATCGTTCGAAGGATTGTCGCCAACTCGTATAATTGGAAGGCCTTTTCTTAAAACCCAACGTTGCGCCCAACCGCTAAGATCCTGTTTTGTCGCTGTTTGAAATTCCTTTACCAAATCTTCCCAACTGGCGTTTGCAAACTCGTGTTTCTTCAAAAACGCGCGGACGGCGGTTTGGAATTTGTCTTCGCCGAGGTAGAACTCGGCCTGGCGGAGGAACGCGGGGGCTTTGTTGTAAACGATGTTGCCGTATGCCGATTTTGCGGCAGAGAGGTTGGCAATCGGCTGGTAGATGGCGGTCGTCCCGCGAGTCGAATCGGTCCGGTAGGCGGCCTGTTTGACGCGTTCGTAAAAGACCTTCCACGCGTTGGCCTCGGGCATGATCTTGTCCAGAGCCTTGTATGCCATAAAGGTCGCAAAGCCCTCTTTCAGCCAGAGGTCGTCGAACCATTTCATCGTGACCGTGTCGCCAAACCACTGATGAGCCGCCTCGTGAAAGATCAGGTTCGCCCGCGTGACAACGTCGTTCCTGGTCGGCTCCTGCGGAAAGATAACGGACTGCTCCCTGAGAAACGTCGCCCCGGCATGCTCCATCCCGCCAAACGGAAATTCGGGTATCAGCACAAGATCGTATTTCGGAAACGGGAATTTGTAGTCGAAGTAGGTTTCGAGATATTTGACCCCCTCGCGATTGAGACGAAAGACCTCAGCAATGTGTGGTTTAAATTTCTCGGCTTGGGACTTGCGGACGTAGATGCTTGACGCCGGTGTCGGTAGCCCGACGGTGAACGTTGCTTCATCGACACGTTCGAACGGACCGGCGGCAAAGGCGAAAACATAAGTGCTAATGGGTTGGGTTTCTGAAAAATCGACGGTGTTGAACATACGGCGTCCTTCGCTCCCGTTTTGGTTTTCGAACCACCCCTTCCCTTGGGAGTTCGACACGAACCTCCAATCGAGTTGAGGCGATAATTCACGCTTCCAGTCGAGTGGTTCTCTCAAAGTCAGCTGAAACCTTGCCTTCAGATCCGGCTGGTCGAAGACGGGGAACGCCGTGCAGGCGTCGGACGGGACGAAGAGCGAATAGATGTATTCCGAGCCGTCCTCTTTGTCGATGTAACGCGTGATCGCCGAGCCTG
>CAZGSC010000215.1:0-4248 GCA_964528325.1 uncultured Chloracidobacterium sp.
CCCGTTAAGCGCCAATATCTTATCGCGAATTGAGGCAAATGTTGTTTTGCTTGCTGGGCTGGGCATTATTATTCAGATTCCTCTCAAAATAAGCGCTATCTGTGACAAACAGAGCAACTCGTCATCATTTCCTTACTTCTGATCTTGTAATCGGCCTTCAACTGTTTACGTTCCGCGGCGTCAATGTCACCGTCCTGCCACTTCATATTAAATATCTCGGATCTCGGCCGAATAAAATTCTCAGGTGCACGGTGACACGCGATGCACCATTCCATTTGCAGGGTGTTTTCCTGAAAAACAGCGGGCATATTGTCGATCTGGCCGTGACAGGTCGAACAGCCAACACCTTTTGCTATATGAATGCTGTGATTAAAATATGTATATTCCGGCAGATCGTGAACGCGTTCCCATTCGATCGGTTTATTGTCGCGAAAACTCGCCCGAACAGGTTCAAGATACGGACTGTCCGCCCACAATTGACTGTGGCAGTTCATGCATGTCTGCGTCGAAGGCATTCCGGCTGAGGCGGTCGTCTCAACCGTCTGATGACAATAACGGCAATCGATGCCGTCGTCACCAACGTGATGCTTGTGGCTAAACTGCACCGGCTGCTGTTTTTCCACATATTGCATCGTAAGATACGACGAGCGGGCGATCTGCGTGTAGGCATAGAACGCCGTTAACGCGAGCACGGGCACCAACATCATACTGATCTTGGCGATATTATTTGCACTTTTATTAAAAAGTTGTGCCATCTTCTAGAATTCCGGCGGAGGACAATCTACAAAATTAGACCTCTCGCTCTTCCAATATTCTTGCTGTAGAAACTGGAAATTGCCGATTAGCCAAAGTGTGTCTTAAGATTGCGTACAGTAAAACCGTAAATGATTCTACTAAAACTTATAAAATCTGCAAATTGCACAAACTATAAAAATAACCAATCAACGCGTCTTGTGCAATATTTCACAATATAAGCCGCGTTAATAAGCAGAATAAATATTTCCGATTCTCTATTATTACTGGGATTGTCCTGCTAGCAGAGCGGCTCCGGCAGCGGCGGCATTTTCGCCGAGCTTGCCCTCAACGATCTTGGTGGAATCGAACGACGGCCTGAACGAAAGCTCCTTGGAGCGTTGAATGATCCCATCCAGGACCAGATGTTTGGCCTTCATTATTTCGCCGCCGATAACGATCTTTTCTATGTTAAGGAGATTGATAACGCTTGCCACTGCGCTTCCTACATATGCGCCTGTGCGTTTCAGCATCATCTGAGCAAAATCGTCATCCTTCGTCGCAGCCTTAATTATCGCCTCAAGCGTTATCGCGTCTTCATCAAGACTATTCAGGGACGACGTATTGTCCTGGTGAAAACGGCTTTGCGTGCGGCGAATGATATTTACGGTCGAGGCGACATCTTCGAGTTTTGTCCCTTCGGCATCGATCGGTACATAGCCGAATTCACCTGCAAATCCGGCAGCTCCGTGCCATATTTCACCATTAAAGATAAACGCGCCGCCGACACCTTCACCGAGGGTTATATAAAAAAGGTCGCGGCTGCCGCGTCCGGCTCCAAGCTTGTACTCGCCGTAAGCAGCAGCATTTGCGTCATTTTCTATTACAGCCTCAATTCCGGCCTCCGAACGGATCTGACCGACAAGGTCGATATCTGAATGTTCGGGAATTTGTGCCGAGAAAGCTACACGCTGAGCTTCCCTGTCCACCAACCCCGGGAACGAAACGCCGGCCCGACTGAAATTGCCGAATTCCGTTTTCAATCTCTTAACGAAACCGACAAGCTGCTCCGCACGATCTTCGTCCGGCTCAACGGCAGCGGAAAATGTCGCCGAGATCGCGTCTTTTTCATCTATCAACACAGCCCGAAAGAACGAGTTTGAAACCTCGATACCAACGCGATTTGATCTGCTTTCCACCGGATCTGCCATTTAATATTATTTTGTCGAAAAAAATGCCGAAGCTAATCGCGATTTTAGACACTGTCACTTTGAGTGTCAACCGTTATCTTTTTTCAAAACGCCGCGACCACTAACTTTGACTCAATGAAACTGTAAAGTTACTCTTTTTAATACGATGCGGCTTTTTGCCATCTCGATATGGAGCAGCAGTTTTACGAACTAGTCGCGGAATTTGGCATCGTTGCCGTCTTTGCCCTTTGCACGGTCGAAGGCGATATGACCCTGTTGCTTTCCGGCATCCTCGCACATAGTTCGTTCTTTGGCCCGTACAGTTTTCTTAAGGTGATACTTTTCGGAACTCTTGGCGGAGTTGTGGGCGACTGCAGCGGCTACGGGATAGGGCGCATCTTTCACGAAAACGCAAAAGACTATCGCTTTTATCAGGTTGCCCATCCGCGAATCGAGAAACTTATCGCAAAATTCGGCAACTCGGCATTCATTATTTCGAAATACATTTACGGCATCCGCGTCGCGATGTGTGTGTTTTACGGCGTTGGACGAATGCCTTTTTGGCGGTTTCTGAGTCTTAGCTTCATAAGCTGTCTGCTGTGGGTCTCGCTGCTCGCAGGCACTGGCTATTTTTTCAGCGGTTTTGTTACATCGATCATTGGCGACTTTAAACAGATAGGCATTGCGCTGTTCGTCATCGTGATGGTAGGTGTGATCGTGTTTTATGTGATCGAAAGATACTGGCTGTCCGAACGCGTCGAAGCTGCCAATCCTGAGACCATTCAAAAGATCGAGGAAAAATTACTTGCGGCCGAAGAGATCGGCAAAACGACGTTGCACGACATCGGCGAACGCTTGCACCTAACTCGCGAACCAAATCGTGACGAAAAGGAAGAAGCTGACAGATCAGGTCAGAACCGATAGCTCCATTAGCTGATCGGGCCAGGTCCTTTTCCAACTACTAACTGCTCACATATGATAATCGAATCCTCAGCCCCAACACGTGTTGACCTTGCCGGCGGCACAATTGATATTCCGCCGCTTTTTCTTTTTCACGAAAACGCCGCGACGGTCAACTTTGCCGTAAGCATGCTTGCACATTGCCGCATCGAAACGCTGGACGGTGACCGCATAATTCTCGAGTCGACCGATCAAAAGGAACAGGTCGAAACCACCGTCGGCAATATCGCCTCGCTCAAAGACGAATCGCGGTTAAAGCTGCTGGCGAAACTCGTTTACTTCTTTCGCCCGGAAACTGGCTTTAGGATGACGACCACACTTGAAGGCCCTTCAAAAGCAGGCCTTGCCGGATCATCGACACTCAACATCGCGTGCATCGGAGCTTTGAACAAGCTTGTCGGCGACCGCTACGCGCCGGAACGTTTTGTTCAGATCGCCGCAAACGTCGAATGTCAGGTGATCGAAGTGCCGACCGGTTATCAGGATTATTACTCGGCGCAATACGGCGGCGTGGCGTGCATACACTTCGGCCCGGCGGGCATCGAACGCGAAAAACTCGACATTGATTCCAAGACGCTGGAAAGCCGCATCGCCGTCTGTTATGCAGGCGAACCGCACGATTCCGGCACAAACAACTGGGAGATCACAAAACGCCACATCGACGGTGACCGCGAGCTTTTTGAATTATTCGAAGGCATTCGCGATACATCTCTAAAAATGCGCGAAGCGTTGAAGAAAAACGATTGGGATGCCGTCGGCCAGATCCTCGCCAAAGCTCACCCTCAGCGCCAAAAACTTTCGCCCAACATCACCACGCCTCAAATGGACCATCTCATCGAAGTCGCTCTAGCCAACGGAGCGATCGCTCCAAAAGTCTGCGGCGCCGGCGGCGGCGGATGTATTGCTTTCTATTGCGAAAAAGGCCGGCGGCCCGATGTCGAAGCCGCCCTATCAGCCCAAGACGGAGCCAAAGTCCTCGAATGGCACGTCCAGCCTCAAGGCCTGACAGTAAAGGTGTCATGAATTATCCACGAGTTGCGAGCAGAAATTAACCGTCGAAGACGGTGATATATTTGTAGCCCGCATCGCAAGATGTGGGAACAATATGGAAGATATTGCGAGCCGTCTATGACGGCGGCATAAATTATCGCACGCCATTTATGCCGCCATTTTCAATGGCTCCATTCTTTTTTGCAGCCTTGCCCACAGTTTGCACTGTGGGCTAACAATTATCTCGTCGGCAATGCCGACTCAGCCTTTTAAATTCCTGTGGAAGCTGAGATCTCTACCAGCCCATCGAACACAGTCACCCGCGGCTCGCCTTCGTTGAACAATATCCGCTCAAACGTCAGCGGTGAAACCGAAC
>CAZGSC010000216.1:0-4202 GCA_964528325.1 uncultured Chloracidobacterium sp.
TGAACAATATACGCTCAAACGTCAGCGGTGAAACCGAACCCGCTGCTCCGACCGCCGTGAATCTCAAATTCAACAGCACGCCGTTTTCGTCTATCGGGAAGGCTCCGTAAACCACAACTCGCAAAAGACCGGGCTCGGTCGCATTCGTCACCACCGAAAGCCCGCGACTCGCTGTGTCCTTTACATCGACCGGATCAACCAGCGGCTGCATCACAGAAGCGTCATACCTGAGATCGAACTCATATGAGATCACGCCCTTGTTCGCAATGCCTTGAACACTTACAGGCACAATGATCTCTTTATCAGAAGAAGCAGTCAGCGTCGGCAATTCAATGGCAATTCCTCTCGCCGGCCCGCCGTCTTCACTTTCCACTTTCCACTTTCCACTTTCCACTATTCCCGCCGGCCTTGCTCCAGTATTAGTCCAGTTCCCCGAAACCTCGCCCATAAGCAACGCAGAATAATCTTCGCCTGTGAAGTTTGATGCGACTGACGCATACACTTTGTTCACAGGGACAAATTTCCACGTTCCTGAAAGTCCCGATCCCGGATTCGAAACCGAGTAACTTGCGACCTGGGCCGCATCGAATGATGAAATCCCGCCGTTGTTGCTGACATCGGCCACGAGCAACTGGTTACCTGTTAGAGGAATGACACTGGTTACATGTTGAGCTATACGCGCCGCATCGAAAGAGCTAATAGCAACGTTCACTCCACCGGTCTTGGACGGCGTGACGGTGTACGTACCTGCCCCAAATCCGGTGAGCATGTATTGACCGGCACTCAGCCCAATTCCAGCAGTGAAAATAGAAACAGGCACCGACCCCGCGCCGCTCATCAGAACGTTCGAAACAAAACGTACGGGCGGCGAACCCTGAGCGTTACCATATGTGACGGTTCCACTTATTGAAGGCGGCAAGCAATCCGCTGAATACCGGACAAGCGCAAAGTCCGTGTTTGAGCCGTTCTGAGCATATCCTGCTGCGACAATTTTTCCATCCGGCTGAATTGCCATCGCATGGGCTTCGTCAGAAGAAGTCAAGACTGGGGTAGTAACCATGCCATCGCCGTCAAACGAATTGTCGAGCGAGCCATCAGTATTGTAACGAACAATGGCGAAACCGCCACCGATGGCGAGTCCTGCTGCTACGATCTTTCCATTGGACAGTGCCCCAACCGAATATGACGAATCGTAAATAGTAGAAACGGAGGTCGTAGTTTTGCCATCGCCGTCAAACGAATTGTCGAGCGACCCATCGGAGTTATACCGAACAAGGGCAAAATCGACGTCCGAGGCATTCGAAGCACGGCCGGATACAATGATCTTTCCGTTCATTTGAATTGCGACTGACTGAGCAGACTCATCAGAACTCAAAACTGGGGTTATAGCCTTGCCGTCGCCGTCAAACGAATTGTCGAGCGACCCATCGGAGTTATACCGAACAAGGGCAAAATCGGAATTGGAACCGTTAAATGTATATCCTGCGACAACGACCTTTCCGTCTGAGGTGATCACAAGGGAGTTCGCCGTATCATCCGAATTCAGGACGGGTGTTATTACCTTACCGTCGCCATCAAACGAGGAGTCGAGCGAGCCATCAGGATTGTAACGCGCAATCGCGAACTCAAACGATGAAGACGTGTTGCTTAAAGCACGTCCCGCCACAATGATCTTTCCGTCTGGCTGGATCGCTAGTGAGTTCGCGTCGTCATAATTGAACATTGATGTTGTAACGATCCCATCACCATCGAAGGACGTGTCAAGTGAACCGTCGATGTTGTAGCGCACGATCGCGAAATTATCTTTCACGCCATCATTGGCACTGCCTGCTGCGACAATCTTTCCGTCGGATTGGATCGCAACTGCATGGGCCTCATCATCAAAACTCGAAACCGGCGTGGTGACTTTACCATCGCCGTCAAACAAAGTGTCGAGCGAACCGTCACTGTTGTACCTGACCACTGCAAAATCATTATCTACGCCGTTGAACGTGTACCCCACAGCGACGATCTTGCCGTTAGGTTGAACCGCAACTCCGCCCGCCCTGTCATCACCGAATCCGACCGACGTAACAACTTTACCGTCACCGTCGAACGAGGTATCAAGAGTTTCCACTATCACGCACGTGGGCGATGGCATAGGAGTACCGGTCGGCGTCGCTGTTCCCGTCGCGGTATTCGTTGGCGTATTTGTCGGTGTGTTCGGGAGTCCGTCGCGGAATTGAGAGATCGTCAGCGCAGTATTATTCAAAACCCGATGATTGTCACGTTGATCTGTTATCCCTGTTGGAAAACCGCCGTAGTTAACCAATGGATTTGAAAAATATGCCACGCGACTGCATCCGTCGGGACACCCATTAGCATAGGCCATAACGGTACTGAAGCTGCTGTTGACTTTGTGGCCGTAGGCATACGGATAAGCCGTTGTTCCGCTGGCATTCGCCGGATCATGATGAGCGGCCTGATTGTGACCCAGCTCATGAGCAAAACTCAGGTTTCCTACCGCGCAACTTCTGACTATTGCAGAAAAAGCCAGAGGTGCAAACGACGGACTCACGTCCGTCATAAGGTAGGCCACGCCGCAGTAGTCTCCGCCGTTCTCGACTATGATCGAAACCATATCGGCCTTTGTGGATTCACGGGCGGTCGCGACCGTCGGATCACTGTCAACCCAATCCAAAGCCGTGTAAACGGTTCCACCGGCTTCATCGAAGTTGGTCTCAAGCGTCCCCACAAGACGTACACGCGGATTAATGCCACTGTTTATGTACGCTGTATTCGTTGAATCGATCGCCTGCTGTGCGAAGACCTGTGCTTGGACCGTTCCTCCCAGGGCCTGGCGCATCGATGCCGTATATGTGACCAGTACATCAATCTGGCTTCCGTCATCCACAAAGGGGCCTTCCGGATTCGCCGAAGCACTTTCTCCCTTCGAGCTTGTGTCGGTGGCGGGTATCGCTCCGCCGCACGCCGGAAAGCGTCTTTGGTCGAGTTCGACTAGAAGATGTTTAAGATCGGCTTGTGGAATTATTTCGTAAACCGCCCCAGGCGAATAAATCAAGCCCGAAAGGAATTTGCCATTAACTGAAAGAACTACGTCGCCGCTAAAACCATTATCGGAATATATTTTGCCGCGCCAGGTAATGGAATCGGCAGTATGGCGCTCAAATCCTTCGAGACCGTCGCGAACAGCCGTGTACGATTTTCCGTCCAGTAACGGGAAGCTCAGATTTTGAACAGAATCGAAAGCTATATCGTCGAATTTGATGTTGATGTCCTGTTCCCGCTCTCCCGCAATTGAGATCGATGAGTCTGTTCTCACGGCTCCGATGAGCTCAAATAGTTGATATTCTCTCTGGTTGTTTTGTATTGTCATTACAGATAAGCTGTTCACTCCCATTAACGACAGACTTTTGGAAGCCGAGTTGAGAAATCGGTCCGTGAAACCCGCCGATACCTGATGAGCAAGAACAAGTGAGATAACGATTGACGTGATGACAATAGTGTGGAACGACCACGGACGCTGCATGGCTAATCTCCAATGTGCTTAGATACTTACACAATTCGCGCTCGTCAGAAAACCTGTCGGTCATCCTTAAAAGAGCAAGAATATCGGCCTGAGAACGTGAATTAGCCATTGATGTTACACCCGAAACGTATTTAATACAAGCAAATTACCGCTCGATTCGGAAAGTTAGGTCAAACCGAGAAAACCACGTCATATCGAGAAAGTTGGTATTTCAATTTGTTCTAAAGTGCGTTAGGTTGATGCGGGACAAATGTAGTGAAGAGTCGAAAGTTGAAAATGGAAAGTGTCAGAACGGGGAGCGGTAGCAACTGGGTTCATTGTTTTGCTGGAAAGCTTGTCCCAGCGGAGATCGCTGTGCCGCGAACAGGTGAAACGCTGTAAGTACATTAGTTACAACAATTGCG
The DNA here is from genome assembly GCA_964528325.1 of uncultured Chloracidobacterium sp. GTDB lineage: Bacteria > Acidobacteriota > Blastocatellia > Pyrinomonadales > Pyrinomonadaceae > OLB17. The sequence continues at coordinate 3,934 of CAZGSC010000216.1, forward strand.
AAATGTGTGACACAATGTGTTATTTTTTCTCAAAAAACGTGAAACGGAGGGTTAAAAATGACGCAACTCTAATAAAAACAGTAAGTTGCGCGTTTCACTCGGGTAGTGAGACAACGTGGGACAGTTTGAACACTAACCGTTATCAAGCAGCCATGCGGTGGATAGTATTTGCGAGTGAACGAAAGATGTCGCGGCCGTCGTTTGAGCCGAGCATCTCTTCGCAGGCACGTTCGGGGTGCGGCATCATGCCGAGGACGTTGCGGTTTTGG
>CAZGSC010000217.1:0-4202 GCA_964528325.1 uncultured Chloracidobacterium sp.
AAATGCCGTTGCGTTCGCCAAAGATGTATTCTTTCATCTTCGGGTTCCAACGGCGAACCTGGTGACCAAAATGAACTCCTGCTTCGAGAAGTTCTTTCATCGTAACTGTTGCCAAAACTTTATTCTCCTTGGTTTATGTACTCAACAAGGCAACTGGTAAACCAACGTGAGCCTTGTTAATGGTTTATAGGACATATAAGCCGTATTCGACACATATGTCCTATTTGTTGAACAAAAATTATCTCTTCGAGAACTGGAATCTCGCACGGGCACCTTTCTGCCCGTATTTCTTACGTTCTTTCTGGCGTGGATCGCGAGTGATCAGCCCTGCTTTTTTCAAAGCGGGACGCAGATCAGCGTTGAATTCCATCAAGGCACGCGTGATGCCGTGACGCACTGCACCGGCCTGTCCGGCAGTGCCGCCACCGTCAACATTGACGAGAATGTCGAATTTCTCAGCCGTCTCGGTCAAACGAAGCGGCTGGCGAATGATCATCTGCAAAGCTTCGTTAGGGAAGTAGGTGTTGAAATCACGCTTATTTACCGTGATATTGCCGCTGCCCGGACGAAGATAAACACGTGCTGTCGAAGTTTTTCTGCGGCCTGTGCCGTAATACTGAATGTCTGCCATAATTCGATTAAATTTCCCTTGCCTCGGGTTTTTGAGCGATATGGCGATGCTCGCCATCGGCGTAAACCTTTAATTTCTTTGCCATTGCTTTGCCGAGCTTTGTTTTCGGCAGCATTCCGCGAACGGCGAGTTCGATGACCTTTTCAGGCTTTTTCTCGAACATTTCTTTGACGGTCGTCTCACGCAAACCACCCGGATAAAGCGTGTGGCGGTAATAGATCTTCTGATCGTCCTTAGAGCCCGTAAATACTGCGTGACGGGCATTTATGACGACACAATGATCGCCCATATCCATAAAAGGCGTCCATGCCGGATTGTTCTTGCCCGACAAAATTCGGGCTACCTCGGTTGCAAGGCGGCCGACCGTTTTGCCCTTGGCATCAACGACGAGCCATTTACGACTTTCTGCTAAACCCTTTCCACTTGGAAAATAAGTACTCATATTCACACACACACTGATAGAAATATCCGCAAAATTGCGAACTGACAGGATATCTAAACTGCACGCCAACGTCAAGCTGAACAGGGACATTTTAGCAATGCCTGGGTGAGTCGACGCGACGCCTGATCAAACAGTCACTTCGCCTGGCCAAAAGAGACGGAGTGGTGTTCGCCTCCGCTGCTGATTTAAAGCAGTCGTTTAAAGCATGCAAGCATTTAAAGCGCTTGCATGTTTAAAGCATGCTTTTAAAGCATATGCTTTAGCGAGGCGGCGGCGATCTGGCCGCGAAAAACTTCGCACTCGGCGTCAAATCTTCGCACGGCCGCTGTCCGCCGACCATATTTTTATTGACTATTTCACGGGCACGAGACTTGCTCATAGGCTTTCTCAGGAAAATTCTTTGCCTTCACGATGGTTGGAGGCTCTTTAAGGAGAAAGAAAAAAACTTATGAAAAAGCTTTGGTTATTGCTTGGAAGCGTGATGGTAATATCGTTCGCGGTCTTGGGTTGGATCGGTATTGAGATCTATCAACAGGCTCCTCCGACGCCCGAACAGGTCGTTACAACAAGCGGCAATGTCCTGCTATCAAAGGACGATATTCAGAATGGCCAGAATGTCTGGCAGGCGATGGGCGGAATGCAGGTCGGCTCGATCTGGGGACACGGCAGCTATGTGGCGCCGGACTGGAGCGCCGATTACCTGCATCGTGAGTCTGTTTTTATCCTTGACGATATGTCGCGGACTGAATTTGGCAAAGATTACGCGGCGATCAGCTCCGAGCAGCAGGCGACTATGCGCCAGCGGCTGCAGAATATGGTCCGTACGAACGATGTCGGAGCGGACCGCAAGCTTGTAATTCAGGACGTTCGCGCACGAGCGTTCGAGGCGAATCTCAAGTATTACAGCGATGTGTTTACGAACGGCAACAAGGACTTCGCTATTCGAAAGAACGCTCAGCCCGATCCCGAGAAGCTGCGCCAGATGACTGCATTCTTCTTCTGGACCGCGTGGGCCTCGGAGACTAACCGGCCCGGTGGAGCGGCTTCATATACAAGCAACTTTCCGGCTGAGCCGTTGGTCGCTAATGTCCCAACAAACTCGACGGTCATCTGGACCGGCGTTAGCGTGATCGCACTTCTCGCCGGCATCGGCGGGATGATCTGGTACTTCGCGGGCATGAGGAAAGAGGCCGAGACCGACGGCGCTCCTCTTAGTGATCCGCTGATCGGCTCACAGCTTACGCCGTCCCAAAAGGCGACCGTCAAGTATTTTCTTGTCGTTTCACTACTATTTTTGCTGCAGATCATTGTGGGTATCATCACGGCTCACTACGGTGTAGAGGGTGATGGATTTTACGGAATTCCGCTGGCGGATTATCTGCCGTATGTCGTGACGCGCACATGGCACGTGCAGCTCGGTATTTTCTGGATCGCAACCGCTTGGCTCGCGGCCGGGCTTTTTGTTGGCCCGATCATCTCGGGCAAGGAACCAAAGCACCAGAGGCTCGGCGTAAACGTTCTCTTTGGAGCTCTACTTGTTGTTGTGCTTGGGTCGATGGCCGGACAGTGGCTCTCGGTGATGAACATGCTCAAGGGCGACGCGTGGTTCTGGTTCGGGCATCAAGGCTACGAATACGTAGACCTCGGCCGTGTCTGGCAGGCGGCATTGCTCGTCGGACTTCTGCTATGGCTTTTCCTGATCGCGAGGACGGCTCTGCCCGCTCTCAAGGAAAAAAACGAGCAGAGATCACTCATCTCGCTCTATCTTTTCTCGACCGCGGGCATCGCATTCTTTTACACGCCGGGACTTTTCTGGGGAATGAAGACAACCCTCTCGGTCGTCGAATACTGGCGCTGGTGGGTGGTTCATCTCTGGGTCGAAGGATTCTTTGAGGTTTTCGCGACGGTCGTTATTGCGTTCATGTTCGCCAAATTAGGTGTCATCAATTCTAAGATCGCGGCAAAGGCGTCGATCTTGTCCGCAGCGATCTATCTTTCGGGCGGGATCATAGGAACGTGTCATCACCTTTACTTTGCGGGCACACCGACTGTAACGCTGGCGTTCGGGTCGGTCTTCTCGGCTCTCGAGATCGTGCCGCTCGTTATGGTCGGCTTTGAAGCATGGGAGAACGTTCATCGAAAGAAGGCTCGCCCGTGGCTGGCTCAATATAAGTGGGTGATCAACTTTTTCATCGCGGTCGCCTTTTGGAATCTGGTCGGTGCGGGCATTTTCGGATTTATGATCAATCCGCCGATCGCTCTCTACTATATGCAGGGCCTCAATACGACACCGCTTCACGGCCACGGAGCTCTCTACGGCGTGTACGGAACACTTGGCCTTGCTCTCATGCTCTTTGTATTGCGTGCGATGCAGCCGGAGCGTATCTGGAACGAGAAGCTGATCAAATTCGCCTTCTGGACGATCAATGGCGGGCTCTTTGCGATGATGATCTTCAGCCTGCTGCCGGTCGGCCTAATGCAAACCTATGAGTCCGTTTCGCATGGCTACTGGTCTGCTCGCAGCGCCGAATTTATGCAGACGCCGATAATGCAGTCGTTCCGTTGGATGCGTGTTCTCGGCGACACTGTGTTTGCCGCAGGTGCGGTGGCTTTTGTTTGGTTTGCGCTCGATTTAATGCTTAGGCGCACAAAGAAAGAGAAGATCGAGGCCCCGAGCGGCGTTTTGGTTGAAGCGTAAATTAAGTCCGGAGGATGTGCGGAATGCGGAGTGTGTGTTGCACTCCGCATTTTCATTTTCGGTGCATTCGGCCTGCTGCGGTTGCGAGGCCGATGATGGATTTGGCGTCTTCGATCTCGCCGGAGCGTATCATCTCAAAAGCTTGCGGAAAGGTCAGGCGTTCGATCTCGATCAGTTCGTCTATCTCGAGATTTTGTTTGGTTTTGGTGAGGCCGGTCGCGAGAAAAACATACATCTTCTCAGTCAGGAAGCCGGGCGAGACGTAGAATTCCGTAATGAGTTCGATGTTTGAGGCTGTGACGCCGACCTCTTCTTCGAGTTCGCGAGTGGCGCCGGTTAACGGGTCTTCGCCATCTTCGAGCGAGCCTGCCGGGACCTCAAGCATATACTTGCCCGCCGCGTGACGATACTGCCTCACCAGAGCAACAGTC
>CAZGSC010000218.1:0-4086 GCA_964528325.1 uncultured Chloracidobacterium sp.
TTTTGATGAAAATTCTTGTTGAGTGATGCTAATTTTAGCCACAAAAAACGGCCTTGTCTAAAGGCCGTGATCGAAAGTCGATAACTTCAAATAAATTGGATATTTACGGAGAATGCCTATGAGAGTAACCGCGAAAAACACAAAATACACAAAAACTTTCTTTCTGAATTCTGTGTATTTCGTATATTTTAGCGATCAGATTATTCAGCCGTTTCTTCAGCCGCGGGAGTTTCTTCAGCTTCCGCAACTGTTATCGTTTCCTCAACCGGAGCCTCGGCCTTTGCCTCTTCAGGCTTGTCCTCTCTTTTCGCCTTTTTCTCTTTAGCAGGCTTTTCGGGCATTTCGCCGCCTTCGGCAGTTACGGTGACGGGCAGCGACAGCATAACGTCGCGATAAAGCTTAACGTTGACCGTGAATTCGCCGGTTTCCTTGATCGCATCTTTGAGAACGATCTTGCGGCGGTCGATCTCGTAGCCTTTTGCCTGAAGCCCTTCAGCAATGTCCATCGAAGTAACAGAGCCGAAAAGCGTTCCATGCTCACCTGCCTTGCGTTCAAATTCAAGCTTAATACTCGCCATTTGGTCGCGCTGTGCTTCAGCGGTCGCCTTATCAGCAGCGGCTCTCTTCAAAAGAGCTGCACGTTCCTGTTCGATCTGTTTAATATTGCCCTTAGTAGCGAGCGTCGCTAAACCATGAGGCAGCAAATAGTTACGGGCATAACCGGCCTTGACCTTTACCAGGTCTCCGCGTCCGCCGAGATTGTCGATCTCTTCTCGTAATAAAATTGTTGTGTTTGCCATAATATTCCTTTTTTTGCGGACGCCCGCACATTAGTAAGAGCGAACATCCGACTGAGCGTTGGGCCTTTGCTAACGCGCAGGCTTCTTCATTCATTAGTCTGCAACAAACGGCAGCATTGCCATTGATCGGGCGCGTTTGATCGCCTTAGCTACGCGGCGCTGATCTTTTGCGGTGATGCCTGAAATTCGGCGAGGCATTATCTTGCCGCGTTCCGGTATGAACTGCCTCAGCAGATCGACATCCTTCCAATCAACGTAATCCGGCACAGTGTTGCGCGGGCGGCGGCGTTGATACCTTCGCGGGCGGTCACCTATGACGTCTTCACCAACGCCAAAACCACCTCTGTCATCCATTATTTCCAATTCATCTTCTGCCATAATTTCTCCTTGTAAGAGTGACGCCTTTAGGCGTTACGCCTCAGCGGTCGCCTCCGTCGTCCCTTCCGACTGGCGGAATCTTGCGCGTTTTTCCGAACGAGCCTCACGCTTTGTGCGGATCTTGTCAGCCTTCTTGCGGTCCTCATCCACACGGACCGTTATGTAACGCATGATCATGTCATTAACACGCATGCGGCGCTCAAGCTCCGCTATCTCCTGACCTGTGCCATTGATCTCGAAGAGCACATAATGCCCTTCTTTTTTCTTTTCGATCGGATACGCAAGGTTTTTCATACCGATGTCGTCCATGCGGACGACCTCGCCGCCTTCTTTCTCGATCAATTTCCCGACAGCTTCGTTCAATTTCACGATCTTCTCGGCATCCGTTTCCGGATTGACGATGTACATTACTTCATATGTTCTGTTTGCCATAAATGCTCCCTCAGGTCGCTCTTGTATCAATTAAATCTTGCCATCGCCTCATCGACACCATCGGAAACGATGGCCCGCAAGGCATCGGCGGATCTGTCCAATATTTTTTCAAGTGTTTCAGAATCGCCCTTAGCGAAATTCTCTAAAACAAACTTCGATGCATCACTTATTTGATGCTCAGGCTGGATTCCGATCCTAAGCCTAATAAAATCTTGTGTATTCAAACAATCGATGATCGATCTAAGCCCATTCTGTCCGCCGTGCGTCCCTTTTGGCCGAATTCTGACTGAACCGAACGGCAGAGCAAGATCATCAGAAATAACTACAAGCTTTTCTACCGATCTTTGCTTTTTCGCGATTAGGCAACTGACCGCTTCGCCGCTCAAATTCATATACGTTTGCGGCTTGGCAAGTTCGACCACTTGATTTTCAATAACGCCGCGGCCTAGTAGCGATCTGCATTCTTCACGCTTGATCTGTGTTTGCATCTGTGATGCGAGCAGATCGACAAGCATAAATCCGAGATTGTGCCGCGTCTTTGCATATTTCGGGCCGGGATTACCGAGCCCGACGATCAACCAGTTCTGAGTTCCAACTTCAGTTGGCATTTTTCATAATGAGGCCAACAAAAGTTGGAACTCGAAAACTTTTATGACTATTCTTCGCCGCCTTCAGGTGCCGCTTCAGGCTTTTCGCCGGCAACCTCAGGCTGGGCTCCTTCCTCGATCTGCGGTTCGAGAACAGCTTCCGAAACCGTGACGATCGAAGCGACAACTGTTTCCGGTGCAACGGCGATCTCAATTCCTGCACCGATCACAAGATCAGAAACATGCAGTGCATGCCCTGCCTCAAGATTCGTAACGTCAACGTCTATCGAATCCGGCGTATTGGCCGGCTCGCACAGCACCTTGATCTCGCGCATCGCCTGTGTAAGCACGGCACCGGCGTCTTGAAGCCCGACCGCATGGCCGATCAAGCGGATCGGAACGGTCATTTCGATCTTCTCGCCCTTCGCAAATCTGCGAAGATCAGCATGGATCAGCCGGCCTTTTATCGCGTCGATCTGACGGTCCTGAAAGATAACGTCGTTAACTCCTTCGCCGTCAATATCAAGCGAAAAGACAGTGTTAACACCGGTTTCCGTTCGAATGATCGCAGCAAGATCGCTCAACGACACAGTCGCTGCAACGCTTTCCGTGCCGCCGCCATAAACGACAACCGGTATCTTGCCATCGACTCGCAGCCGCCGAGCATGGCCCTTGCCCCTTGTTTCACGCTTTTCCGCTTTTACAATAATTTTTTCTGCCATAACTTTTCTCTCAAATTCTAAATTTCAAATTTCAAATCCGAAATTTTCATGTCCAAAACTCTATATAAATAATGACGATACGCTCGTCTCATCGTGTATCGATTTGATCGCTGAAGCCAGCAGCTTTGCGACACTCAAAACTTCGATCTTGCCGCCCTCGACTAGCGGCATTCCGTTGTCGCGGATCGGTATCGTGTTCGTCACGATGACCTTTTTCAAATGCGAACCCGTAATATTCTCAACCGCCTTTCCGGACAACACACCGTGCGTAAAGCACGCGATGACCTCATTAGCACCGGCTTTGTGCAGAGCCTCGGCAACCTTACAGATCGTCCCGCCGGTGTCGCACATATCGTCGATTATCAAACAATTCTTGCCTCGGACATCACCAACGATATTCATTACGTCGGCTTCGTTCGCCCTTTCGCGACGTTTGTCGCAAAGGGCGAGGCCGGCATTCAGCCGTTTAGCATAAGCACGAGCACGTTCGGCACCTCCGGTGTCAGGGGCGACGACGATCAAATTCTCGATCGGATTCGCCCTAAAATATTCGACCACGATCGGGGCAGCGTAAAGGTGGTCCACCGGAATATCAAAAAAACCTTGTATCTGCGACGCGTGCAGATCGATCGTTAAAACTCGCTCGGCACCTGCCGTTGTGATCAGATTTGCCACAAGCTTGGCCGTGATCGGCACTCGCGGACGGTCTTTCTTGTCCGCACGGGCATACCCAAAATAAGGGATCACTGCTGTCACACGTTCGGCCGACGCCCGGACAAAGGTGTCGATCATTATCAGCAACTCCATCAAGTGCCGGTCTGTCGGCGGGCACGTCGGCTGAACAATAAAAACGTCATGCCCGCGCACATTCTCACCTATCTGGAAGTTGAACTCGTCGTCCGAAAACCGTTCGGTGCTGGCTTTTCCGAGTTCGCAATCCAGGTAGCCGCAGATCTCCTCGGCCAGCGCCGGATGTGCATTGCCCGAAAATACCTTGATCTTGCCAGTGACGCTCATAACTCCAAATAAAAACGGACAACCCGCTGAGGCTGTCCGTTTTTCGATTCATAATTGGCTGGGGCGGGAGGATTCGAACCTACGAATGCCGGATCCAAAGACCGGTGCCTTACCACTTGGCTACGCCCCACTGCGAATTAAAGAAACGAC
>CAZGSC010000219.1:0-4033 GCA_964528325.1 uncultured Chloracidobacterium sp.
ACCCGATCGCGTTCCAGTTATTTCCGGTAATCCAATATCTAGCAAACTCGGTTGCGACCCAGACAAGGGGCGCGATGAGAAATGCCCATGAACCAAACCTTCGCAACAAGAGCGACAAGATCGCAGCAAAGACGCCTGGAAATAAACCTACGACGAGGGTGACAATCAATATCAGCGAATATGCGAGCAGAGGTGGGAATGACGCGTAGTGAATCGGCGCGTAGGCGAGCCACCAGCAAGTGCCAAAAAAGAAAAGCGTTCCAAATAACCAGCCAAGAAAAAATGATCTAAGAGAAGATTCTTTTTCACGCTCAACTGCCCACATCAGCGGCACGAGTGCGAACCATGCGAGAAACCAGTATTCGAAATCAGGAAAAGCGAGTATGAGCAGAACCGCCGAGAGAATAGCGAGAAGCACATTCTTCCACGACGGAACGATCCTTTTCAGCAGCACGAATGCCATTGCGACATTTTAGCAGGAAAAAAGACATGAGTTTGTTTAACCGGTCATCAAGTTAAGTCACTTTGACAGCCAAAACCAGTCAATCCGACAAATTACGTCATTCTGCAGTGACAAATTCTGTCATTTCGACAGAAATTTTCTCGCGGTTATGTCAGATTGCACGAATATACAGCAAAGAATAAATGGAGAACCGGAAAAGTAATTCAATCTGAACGAATTTTCCCGTAATTACTGTAAGATAAGCAAACAAGGGCATAAACGGAGGAAAGCCCGACCTTGGTAGGTCGGGCTTTTTATAGGAAGGACAACTGAAGGAACGCTCGGAAGGTGTTCAAGCACAGTGGCAAACCGCGCTCGGAGTAGTGATGGCGGCGGGGTCTTGATACTAGGATCAAGCTAGCCGTGAATGTATAAAGCACATAGCGTGCCACAGATCGAGGCTGGAGTCAGAACTCTGAGATCTTTATTTAAGAAAAACAAAAAAGCCCGTATATACGGACTTTTTCACTGAAGAAATTTTTGGAAACTAGATCCTATTCCGAATCAAGACTTAAGACCATTAACTTACGACTCAGCCGGCGCACTATTTCGAACATCTTTCTACGATCCTTTGCAGCCCCATTACTTCCTGATTATTTGGATCAAGCTCCTGCGCCAGCACGGCGTAAGTTTTGGCGAGATCACAGCTTCCTCTTTCAGAATAGATCTTTCCCAGTGCAACCGGCGCATCGACAAGCCGATTGTCCCAAAAGATCGCCGTCTTGAACTGGCTGATCGCCTGATCGATCTCGCCGCGACTTTGGTATATCTTTCCCAGTATCAAATAGCTTTCTGCGTTCATTGGTTCGCTGATCAGCACTCGTCTGAGTTTTTCGATCGCATCGTCATATTTACCTTGCTTAAAGAGTGTGCGGGCCTGAGCCATAAGATCCGCTGTCGGGTCCAAAGCAGGTTTTATCGGCGCTCGTTTTGAAATGAACACAACCTCAACAAAGTCATCACGAGATGCAGGCGTTATCCTGGTCTCTATCGACTCGATCGACTTTGACTGAGTCCACGACTGCTGAAGTTTTGCATAGCGGTTTTGATCTTTTAGCAGCCTTTTGGCCCAATCATCGCTCGCTGCCGCATCCTGTTCGCGACCCGGCGTCATTTCAAATGATTTTGCAGCAAGGAACGCAGCTTCCCCATCGCTCGGATCTGCGGCGGCCACGTTTCGAAAATGCTGGCCTGCCTCATCATATTTTTGGTTCAGAAAAAGAGCGAGCGAGTAGTTGAAGGCAATTTTCCGATCATCCGGAACAGTTTCCTCTGCTCGCCTTAGCGACTCCATTGCTTTCACGAGGAAATCAGCTGCTTTAGGCGAGCCGGCTTTGTCGGAACGTGCTGCCTGAATTCCAACCACACCTATCAGGTTGTTAATGCTGACGAGTTTGAGGTCCTTGACGTCCAGCAGGACCGAGAGTGCCTGTTCGTAATTCTTTTTCTGAAAATAGATCCAACCAAGGTAGTAAGACGCCTCCGCGTTTTCTTCGCCCTTGCACTGAGGAACAACGCGCTGGTTGAGGGCGGCATCGCGACAGGTCACAAATGCGTTTATGACATTTCGGAAACTCTCGGCTGCGTCATCACGTCTTCCCTGCGAAAGGTACAAATGGCCTAATTCGAGCGCGGCTGAAGTATAGGTTTCGTTAGGATGATCTTTATCCTCAGCATAAAAACGCAAAGCATTCCTTAGATAGTTTTCACGAGCTGACATATTGGACGTCAGCAGACCTTTTATATAGGCCTCAAATGCCTTGGACGGGACTTTGTTAGCGGCGGATAAAAGATCATCTCTCTTCAGAAATAAGGTTGCCTCCTGCTTATAGAGCACCTTGTTGATCCTTACAAAAGTTTGATATGCAAGATCGCCCTGCAAAGTTTGTAAATTACCCAAGGCATCGTGCAAGTCAAATTCGGACTTACGTCCATCCTGAAAATCCTCGCTGAGTATCTTTCCGTCCCGAACCCTAATAACCCTGGCTTTTACGTACACGGTCGTTATTTGCTTTTCATCAGCCGGCGGGATCTCATAACTTCCTACCATTAACAGGCTGGCCTTTGCCCGCTGGGCGATCCATAATGAAGTCGCTAACGACGGTATCGAGGTCAACGGCACTTTCAGGTCCTGTTGGGTAAATTTCCGTTCTGCGTTGCTGATAATTCCGACGCCTTTATTAACGAGTAATTCAGTCACTGATGAACTAAAGCTCTCGCCGATCCAGTTAAATTCCGGTTTACCTGACTTATTCTCGAATGGAAGCACCATCAGGGCGTCGTTTGGGCCGTCTGGCCTTTGAGCAAACGACACAACGCTTGCGACCAGCAAAAATATCGGTGTAATGAAAGCACTTCTCAGCATTTTTATCCTCAAAATAAAAAATTCGCTCTTGAGGTCGAGCGAATTTGGTTAATTACTATGATGCAATACTACCCAATAAAGATGGTATCCGGTACGGGATTTGAACCCGTGTTGCCGCCGTGAAAGGGCGGTGTCCTAACCCCTAGACGAACCGGACACATAAAGGCTCGCATTTTCCGCCAAAAGGCGAACGTAAAGAATATCGGACGAGTATTTTGTTGTCAAACTTGAAGCAGCAAGACAAATCTTTTAGATTCTTTTGAAAATGTTCTTATTAGCTAGGCCACAACAGCAAACGATCGATAAATTCCTCTCTGATCGCGTTTCCGATGATTTCTCCTATCCAGAGATCGGAGCCACGAAAACTAATGCCCCGTCAGGTTATGCAGTCGATCACAACAGGGTCAAACTTGGTTCCGGAAGATCTGACTACGAACGAGCCAAAGCAGCAATTCAACAATGGAAAATGTTTGCGTTCGATTGGGTAAGATTATGCTATGAAGACACACCTATCGAGGTTGGAAGGACCGTCGCTATTTTTGTTTCTCACTTTGGTTTTTATTCTCTCAGTGCGGCAAGGATCGTTTACACAATAGAGGAATCGGTGGAAATAGAACGTTACGGCTTTGCCTACGGAACACTGAGAGAACATGCAGAAATAGGTGAAGAAAGATTTTCTGTCGAGTTTCACCACGATAGCGGAGAGGTTTGGTATGACCTTTACGCATTCTCAAAACCCGGCTCGTTACTCACTCGCCTCGGCTATCCTTTTAGCCGATATTTACAGAGATCGTTTGCAAGAGATTCAAAAATAGCAATGCAGGATTTCGTGTCGAAAGAAAGCTCGAATCTAGAAAATTCGAGTCCCGTGCTAAAATTGTGCAAATGAAACGAGTATTCCTGATCGATGCGATGTCGCATATCTATCGCGCGTTCTTTGCCCCGATGGGAGCGAGGCAAGATCCGCTGCGTAACAGCAAAGGACAGGTGACACAGGCCATCTTTGTGTTTACCAATATGCTCCGCAAGCTGCTAAAGGATGAAAAGCCGGAGTATATCGCAGCGGTTTTCGACACTGAAGTACCGACGTTCAGACATGATTCGTTTGCAGATTACAAGGCAAACCGTGAAGCAATGCCCGACGATCTTGCCAGCCAGATCCCATA
>CAZGSC010000220.1:0-3969 GCA_964528325.1 uncultured Chloracidobacterium sp.
AAACCTGATAATGTATCGGCTGGAGTTCCTGGCCCGTGATCACCTGCTGGTTAAACACGGCGATCTGCGTAAGTGCTAATGAGATCGCAAAGAGTGTTCCGCGATCTTTCAACGCTAAGATTTTCAATAAGATACAAACGCCGATCAAGATCAGAACACCAAAGCTGATAAGTTCGGGCACTCGTATAAGGTCGGGCGTGTGCGTTCGAACAAGGATCTGTACTTCGTCCATCGAACGCGAGCGGTTTACAAGTAGGTAGGCATAAGGAGCTAGAAACATCATGCAGCCAACAGCTAAACCAGTAAGGATCTTTATATCTTTAACAAAACCGGCGGGCTGAGCCACAAGCCAGCATGATCCCAAACAGGTCAGCCACGCAACCGCGGTCGTCCAAACATAGAAATACGAAAAGACCGCATAACCGAAACAGAGCGTTGAAACTGAGACAAGAAGAAGGTGGGATGACGACGTCCTCGATCTTAGATCTTGGATCTTGGATCTTGGGGATTCATGTTCTTCTTGTGATTTATGGTCAATTTCTTGTCGACCGCCGACTGCTGACTGCTGACCGTTCTCTGCCAGCATCTTCCAAACTAACGCGACCAGAGCGAAAAACGCGGGAAACGCCATTGCCGGGACGTACCGTCGAAAGCCGGGAAAATAAGGATACGAATAGCTCGTGCCAAGTATCTCGCCAATAGCTCCCTCGCCGGCAAACAAAGCTCCGCCGCACAACACGAAAAGGCTGCCGGCCATCGCATACAGCGAATCGCCCGTTATCATTCCGATCAGCCAAAAGATCGCCAACGCCGTCAAGAACGCCGCAACGGCTCCTGAGATCGTCATCGCCCACGGAGCGCCGATGCCCAAAATGCGCGCTGGAATTGCGATCGAATATGGAGCAACAAATTGTATAGAAAAAAGTGATTCCTGCTGCGGCGTTTCGGGCGAATCGTCGCGGCCTGTATAAGGATCATTCTTACGCGGACGCCCATCGATCAGAGCCTTGAGATATGATGCATAAGCGACCTCATCAATGTCATTGTAGGCATAATGGCCGTTCCATTCCGCCCCGCGGTTATAAACCAGCTTAAACTGCGGATACAGCGAAAATACTGCTAAGAATAGTCCTGCAATGATCCCAAATCGCCAGCGTAATTTCATAAGGAAGGAAAAAGTTGGCATTAATGCAAAATAGGCTTTTTGATCAGGCCGCCTTCGACGTCGTTCAATGAATGTGTAGTAATAAACGCTGTCGGGTCGATGTCTTTCACCGCTGATTTTATTGCTCCGATCTCGAGACGCGTCACAACGCAATAGAGTATTGCCTGACCGGATTCACTCATGCCGGTGCTGCCCATTCCGCCTTGACCGTGGTAAACCGTAACGCCGCGTCCGAGCTTACCAGTCAGAATCTCCTTTATTTCGGCGTTCAGAGGCGAGACGATGATGATCGCGGTGTATTCCTCTACACCGTGCAGCAGAAAGTCGATCGTCTTTGATGCGGCAACATATGTCAGGATCGAGTACATCGCCGATTCCACACCCAAAAAGAAAGCTGCAGCAAGGAAAATAAACACGTTCAGGATCAGTATCACGTCGCCAACACGCAGCAGATGGCTTTTTCGGCTGACCAGCAGAGCAGCGATCTCCGTGCCGTCGAGCACGGCCCCGCCGCGAATTGCCAAACCGATTCCGGCTCCGATGAATAGCCCTCCAAAAACTGCTGTCAGAAGTTTGTCAGGCGTGACATCCGGAAAACTCACGAGAAAAAGACAAACGGCAAGGCCGGTAATGGCAAGTGCGCTTTTGATGGCAAATTTTATCCCAATGTGTTTGTACCCAAGGGCGATGAACGGCAAATTTATCACCGGAATAAGGATCGCGAGTGGATAATCGAGAACATCGGACAGCAGCATCGAAATGCCGGTGACACCGCCGTCGATAAAACGACTCGACAGCAAAAAGCCTTTCAAGCCAAAACCTGCCGAAAAGATCCCAAGGACGATCAGCAGAGTATTTTTCGCTTCTGTGAGCATTGCCGACATATCTTCTAGGATAAACGGCGAGTGGCCTTAAACCAAAAGGCTGCTTCCGTTACGGCAACTTGAGACTTGCGTAGAAGGACATTAGACTCACAATATATGAGCTTAAAGGACACGATAATCGCCGATCTGACGGTGGCAATGAAGGCAAAGGACGCGGACAAACTCTCGGTTCTGCGAATGGTGAAGGCCAATCTGATGAACCGCCAGATCGACAAAGGCAGCGATCTGACCGACGACGAGATCACAAAAGCATTGCAATCGCTCGTCAAACAGCGGCGCGATTCGGTCGAGCAATACGAAAAGGCCGGACGCACTGAACTCGCCGCCAAAGAACAAAGCGAGATCGCCGTGATCGAAGCCTACCTGCCGCAGAGCGCAACTCAGGCAGAGGTCGACGCCGCCGTCGAGGCCGCGATCGCCGAAACCGGAGCTTCGTCAATAAAGGAAATGGGTACTGTTATGAAAGCAACAATGGCCAATCTGGTCGGAAAATCTGCCGATGGCAAGATGGTCAGCGAAGCTGTAAAAGCAAAACTTAGCTAAGTGCAGGATCTAAAATGCAGAATGCACAATGAAGAACATCTTCATTGTGCATTTTGCATTATCCAAATATGTTTCGAACTTTGTCGATCAGCGATTCATCTGAGAAATCGACATCTTCGATTTCGGCGAGCTGTTCGAGCAATTTACGCTGCTCTTTAGTG
Organism: uncultured Chloracidobacterium sp.; assembly: GCA_964528325.1. Classification (GTDB taxonomy): domain Bacteria; phylum Acidobacteriota; class Blastocatellia; order Pyrinomonadales; family Pyrinomonadaceae; genus OLB17. Next base: position 2,754 of record CAZGSC010000220.1, read on the forward strand.
AGCGTGTTTGGCGTCACTAGCGTGACGGCAACGAAAAGATCGCCCTTGCCGCGTCCGCCGAGGTTTGGCATTCCGTGGCCTTTTATTCTAAAGATCGTACCCGTCTGCGTGCCGGCGGGAACCTTTAGTTCCTCTTCGCCATCAAGGGTTTTAACGGTTATCTCCGCACCGAGCGCGGCCTGGGCAAAAGTGATCGGAACAGCTGAATAAAGATCGGCTCCCTGACGTTCGAAATTATCGTTTGCGGCAACGTGTAAAACAATAAACAGATCACCAGACGGACCGCCGCTCACTCCGGCTTCTCCTTCGCCCGTCACACGCAAACGTGAACCTGTCTCAACGCCTGCTGGTATTTTGATCTCGATCGTTCTTTCTTTTTCGACTCGGCCTTGACCGCGGCATTTCTTGCACGGCGTCTTAATTACTTTGCCTTGGCCCTGACAATTTGAGCAGGAGCGCATCACGCTGAAAAAACCTTGGCTGTAACGTGTCTGGCCGCTGCCGGCGCAAGTGACGCACGTCTCGGCTGTAGTTCCCTTTTCGGCGCCGCTGCCATCGCATTCGTCGCATTTTTCGAGTCTTGGAATGCGAAGTTTCTCGTCTTTGCCGGTCGCAGCGTCTTCAAGTGAGATCTCAAGGTCATAACGAAGATCCGAGCCCCGTTGAACCGTCGTCCGGCGGCGGCCTTGCTGGCCAAACATATCGCCAAAACCAAAAATATCGAAAATGTCCTCGATATTCGAAAATCCCGGATCAAACCCGGCACTTCCCGCTCCTACGCCTTGATGCCCAAAACGGTCGTAAGCCGCCCGCTTCTGCGAGTCAGAAAGTACCGCATACGCCTCGGCGGCTTCCTTGAATTTCTCCTCAGCGTGCGGATCGTTGGGATTTTTATCGGGATGATGCTGAACGGCCAATGCCCGATAAGCGCGTTTAATCTCAACCTCAGTCGAGGTTCGCTGAACACCTAAAACTTCGTAATAATCTCGCTTGCTCATTTAATACAATTTCAAAAGCGTCAGTCCAAATAGCTTGAACTGACGCTCTTTATATTTTGCGACATTCGTCGCATTTTCTCAAGTGGTTTATTTGTTAACGCCCAGGCTTGTTGAGTACCGCATTTCCATTTAGAACAATTCGACCTTTCCGTTAGCAACGCTAACTCGCGGCTCGCCTTCATTGAACATTATCCGCTCAAACGAAAGCGGTGAGATCG
>CAZGSC010000221.1:0-3900 GCA_964528325.1 uncultured Chloracidobacterium sp.
CTGCGAAGTATCGGCGGCATCGCCTTTAGCTGGCCGACGTAGAAAAGGTTCATTAGAAAGGTCGCGATGATGTCGTCTGCATGGTGGCCGAGTGCGATCTTTGTACAGCCCTCCTCAACAGCTACGTTGTATAGAATGCCGCGACGCAGACGGCTGCAGAGTGAGCAATAGGTTTGGCCTTCGGGAATGTGGGCCTTAACGATCGAGAATGTGTCTTCCTCGACAATGCGGTAGTTTACGCCTCTGTCTTTCAGGTAATTTGGCAGCACCTCTTCGGGAAAATCGGGCTGCTTTTGGTCGAGATTTACCGCGAGGACCTCAAATTTGACCGGTGCACGCCGCTGCACGTCGAGCAAAAGGTCAAGCATCGTATAGCTGTCCTTGCCGCCCGAGAGGCAGACCATCACCTTATCGCCATCCTCGATCATCGAGAAATCTTCGACGGCGCGGCCCATTTTCTTGAGCAGTTTTCCTTTTGTTTTGGTCTCAGCCTTCAAATTTTAACCTCTATATCCGAAAACCATAAATTCTGACACGCCACACAGGGTTTGACAACCTTAAAATATAACTAGACACGCGGCGGAAAACTCATCTATTATTAAGTTTAAGGAAAAACGGGCAAGGTGGGCTGGCGATCAGGTCTGAAGACACTGGATGCCAAAAGGCGGATTTTCAGATCCCGCGCGTTTTTTCTATTAAACTACTTCAGCGAGGTTCAAAAAAATATGATCAGAATGGGAAGAAGTGGCCGCTCAGACGAGCCCGAAAACACAGCCTACCAGCCACAGGCACCTGCAGTTCCAACAAATCCGTACGCAAATGAACCGCAGCCGTCAACCACCCGAGCGTTGTCAGAGAGCGATTCGATGGCACGCGACATTAAGGAAGGCCGCCTGAGCGGCTTTGTCGGACATGGAACAACCTTGAGCGGTGAAACGCAGTTTCATGCAATGCTGCGTGTTGACGGCCACCTCGTTGGCAGCGTTATGTCAGAGGCAGGTACTCTGATCATCGGTAATAACGGCCAGGTCGATGCCAATATTTCCGTTGCTGCCGCAATGGTAAATGGATCCGTAAACGGAGACATAATTGCGACAGAGAAACTTCAACTTGGCCGAACGGCACGTGTTATGGGCAATATCTCAAGCCCCCGCCTGATCATTGAGGAGGGAGCGATCCTTGAAGGAAGTTGCAGTATGCTCAAGGCCCGTGAAATTGAGGAAGAAGGTTCCTCGACTGGTTATGAAGAGCAGGAAGTTATAGTTGTAGCTCCGGAAGAGTTGGAGGAAGATACGACATCCTCACTGTTCGACGACGAGGATGACGAAGAACAGGCTGGTGCCGCCGGAGTTTGAGATTCAAAACAGTAAGTGTATTGAAAAAGACGGGCAAAGCTCGTCTTTTTTGTTGTTTATTAGACCCAATGGGATTATATTTAGTGCAGTCCTACGTTTTATCTTAAATTACAGGAGAAACATGACTTATGTGGAACGATTTTAAGGCATTTATCGCACGCGGCAATGTTCTCGATCTGGCCATCGGTGTTATCTTGGGCGCGGCCTTTGGCAAGATAGTAACAACGTTCACCGAAGGCATAATCATGCCGTTTGTCGGGTTAGTAACCGGCGGCGCGGATTTCAAAACTAAGTTTTACGATCTGAGCGGCAAAATACCCGCCGGAGCAACGCCTGAACAAATAGACGCGGCAGTAAAGAGCAGCGCGCCGCTTCTTCGTTACGGCCAGTTGATCAGCGACATAATCACATTTCTGATCGTCGCTTTTGTTATGTTCCTGATCGCGAAGGCAGCAATGAGTTATTTCATTAAACTGGCCGCCCAAACGCCGCCGCCACCGCAAGAAGCTTTGCTGACTGAGATAAGGGATATCTTAAAAGCCGGCTGAGCCTATCCTTTTTTCTTTTCGGGACGCGGTTTGATCGCTGTCGTGTTTGCACGCGGCGTCACCACTGCGGATTTGAATTCCTGCCCTGCGTTCATCGCGGCTTTGGCGGACGCGAGCATTTTTGAATCAGCGAGCAGTTTTTGAGCTGCTTTTGCGGTTTTACTTGGTCTCTTTTTTGGTTTTGGCATAAATATATCCTTTTCAATTCTTAACTATCCAGCCACCGCCGACAACTTCGTCGCCATTATAGAAGATCGTTGCCTGGCCGGGCGTGATCGCACGCTGAGGCTCGTCAAAAACAATGCGGGCACGATCATCCGCTAAAGGATGGATCGTCGCCGGTGCCGGTTCATGGCGGTAACGGATCTTCACCTCGGCTCGGACTGGCTTCGTCGGCTCGTCGAACGCAACCCAATTCACGCCTTTCGCGGTGAATTCAATTGATTCCAGTTCGTCATCCTCGCCAACGATGATCTGATTCTTGGCTCGCTCGATCTGGACAACGTAGAGCGGTTTTTCATTTGCTATGCCAAGCCCTCGACGCTGGCCGATGGTGTAGCGGTGAATGCCTGAATGTGTGCCGACTGTTTCACCTGCAGTATTTACGATATCACCGCTGGCCGGCAATTCATCTGAGCGGCTTTCGTGATCGAGATAACGATCAATAAATTCCGAATATTTCCCGTCCGGCACAAAGCATATTTCCTGCGATTCCTTCTTTTCCGCGACATAGAGTTCAGCGTCGCGGGCGATGTCGCGAACCTCTTCCTTTTGCATTTCACCAAGCGGAAAATAGCTCCGCGAAAGCTGGTCCTGCGTCAATTCCCAAAGGAAATAGCTCTGATCTTTCCAATGATTTCGCCCGCGAAAAAGCCGGTATCGGTCGGCAATTGCGTCGTATTCGACCCGAGCGTAGTGGCCCGTTGCAACCTTGTCGCAGCCAAGCGAGACTGCCATCTTGTCTAATGAGGCAAACTTCAACCGCGAGTTGCACGCGACGCACGGTATCGGCGTTTCGCCGCTCAAGTAGCTTTGGACAAAAGGCTCGACAACCGATCTTTCAAACTCCTTTTCGAGATTCAGCACATAAAACGGAAAGCCCAAGCCTTCCGCAACACGCCGTGCGTCATAGACATCATCGAGCGAGCAGCACCGTGAAGGCAAAGGGTCGCCGTTCTCATCGACACTGATGCCGCGGCGCTGATTCCAAAGCTGCATCGTAAAGCCGACGAGCTCGTGCCCCTGCTCTTTTAATAATGCAGCCGCCGCCGAACTATCGACACCGCCGCTCATTGCTACCGCGATCTTCATAACCAAGCTGTATATTCTGACAGTCAGAACGAATTAGATGCAAGGCCGGTTTATGAAGCGGCATCGCTTATCTCTGTCCCAACGTTTTTTGTCCCACTCTGTCTCACTACCCGAGTGAAACGCGCAACTTACTGTTTTTATTAGAGTTGCGTCGTTTTTGGCCTTCCGTTTCGCGTTTTTTGAGAAAAAATAGGATATTGTCTTACACAATTTGTAAATATTGTAAATAATGTGCTTACTGCGTTTCACTTGTTCCCGGCACAGCGATCTTCGGTGAGACACCTGATCAATGTTTTTGATCCTCTATTTGCTATTGACGACTATTTTTCAAAGAACCCGATCGTTTGATAAATACAGATCCCAGCGCATTATACGCAAAAGATGTACAGAATGTTCAAGGTATTATCTATGCAACAGATCCGTTCTCAGCGAATACTGTTGTGGAGCCTGCTTGCGCCGCACATAATTATTGAACAAATTTCGTGATGGGAGTATGCTTGAACTAAGCCTTCAATGCAGACGAATCTTATAAATGGAGATTAACGCGGTACCCTACTCGTCTTTTGTTAGACATTTTCAGATCCAATCCTTCTTTGTTCGACTCGCCGTATTGCTTTTGATCGCCGTCGCGGCTTTGACCGGGCTAGCGATCGGATTCGAGAGGAGTGCGGCTTCTCCGGCTTCAA
>CAZGSC010000222.1:0-3769 GCA_964528325.1 uncultured Chloracidobacterium sp.
AATATTACTGGTGGAGCACATCGTACCGGCGGCATCAAACGGTGTCGATGCTGGGGTTATGACGGACGGGTCAAAGCTAACCTGCAATTCATAGGATAGAGCCGTTACCGGACCAACGGTGATCGGTATCAAAATCTCTCCGGGTGTTGCAGTGACCGCAGGCAGTGAAACGGCGACTGTGGTGGCACCGGGTTGCGGTGTCGGGTAAAATGCGGTGACGTCTCCCTTAAGAATGTTTACCGTTGTGGGGTAATTGGCGCACGGGCCGGGGGGGGTTATTATCGATCCCGTCGTAAAATAGTTTGCGCCGTTATTTACCACGTAATTCATGATGGTTTGTATGTCATTGCCATTTAACGCGCAGTTGCCTGTGACATCGGCTGCCGCTTCCAGGTTGCCTCCAGATGTATTATTTGTAGGCACCAACGCCGCATCGTAAGTTGTTATGGCATTGAGAGCCACCGGCGTAGGAGTAAATGTTGCGGTGCTCGTTGCCGTACTCGTATTCGTTGCCGTCGGTGTATTAGTTGAGGTACTTGTCGGCGTGGGTGCTCCGAAGGTCAATCCCACATTCATCTTAAAAGTCAGGTTGGTCGCAGCAAGATCGCCCCAAGCAACCGGCGGATTTCCGGATCCTGAGAAGAAAGCTCCGGTTCGTAATGGTGACTCGCTGTCGAAGCTAAGGTTGGCGTTCGTCGTGTTCGTCTGCTGGATACCCACATAGAAGTCGCCGGGGCCGACAGCAACTGACCCCACAGGAGTAGAAATAGGTCCAGGTGCGGCAACGCCCTGTGTTGAACCTGCATAAAGCTGCGCGCCAGGCGTCCCAGGTGTCGTTGGGCTGTCGCCGTAGATGACAACCTTGAATTGTGTGCCGGGAATTGCAAAAAACTCCAACTTGACGGCAGAAATCGGCAACGCCGTTGTCGTTGTGAATTTAGCAAGTGCAGCTCCTGTCCCGCCGGTAAACCCTACCCCTCCACTGGATGTCGAGCCGGGATATTTGTATGAGTAGTCGAAGGAAGTGATGTTTAGCGGCTTGCTCTTACTGTTATTCGCCCCGACATCGTCTGCAGGAATCGAAACTGTTATGGTATCGCTTCCCAGAGAACCGGGCGTGAAAGACGCAAAAATCACGGTTGCCTTGCCGCCACAGCTTGCGATCTTTGGCACCACTTGCACATCGCTGAACGTATCGGCACCGGTGACATTCAAAGTCACCGGCAAATTTATCAAAGGGACGCCGCTATTATTTGTTATTACCGCCTTGATGTTCTGAGCCGGAACTGCGCCGAGCGGCAGTTCGCCGTATGAATACACCTCTGTAACCGCCGCGTCGTTGGGCGATGCTGCTCCATTTAGGCGCGTTTCGGGGCGGAAATTGCTTGCTGTGAGGGTCGTAGGTGCCGATGCGTCGCTTTGCGCACCGAGTAGACCGCTTGTAAGGGTATTGGTGCACCAAATAGTATTGGTCGTAGAAAGCGTTCCTGTATATTGACCCCAATCAAAAGCGACATAAAGACCTCCGCCGGTATAGGTAAATGACGACCCGCCAGTTAAAGCAATATCGAATGGGCCAGCCGTTGCCGGCACAGCAGTCGTCGCACTATGGACAACGATCATCCCGGAGATCGCAGTTGACCATGCCGTGCTTTTGGTGTTTGTCGTGTCCGATGTATTCTGCAAATAAACAACAAGCGGAGCCGCGCCTCCTAGTTCTCCTATCTGATAGTTCCAACCTATCGTCGTTGGAATCGAACCTGATGTGTACCCTGCCGCTGCCAATTCTGCCGCAGTGATCAAATATACGGCGCGTGCGTAACGAGCCCTTGTATATGGTGCGCGCGCTGACGCTGACGAACTGTTATTGTTTGGCAATACCGTCATAGGACAGGAAGCCGCTGACGTAATTACATATATTGATCCCGCATCCGTCCCAGCTGCAGTATCATCAAGCCCAGCGCTAACTATCACAGTGTCGCCGTCGATAGCGGCTGAGCGGCCGAATTCGTCGGCGGACGCTCCGTCCGACGCAAATAGTTTTCGGTCTTCGGCCCAGATGCCAGTGCAACGGCGGTAAACATATGCCGACCCCGCATTCGTGCCGACGCCGATGGTGTCGTCGGCGATTGAACCCACAATAATGGTGTCGTCCTGAATGGCCAATGCCGTTCCATAAAAGTCATCAGTTGCACCGTCCGACGCAGTCAACTTTTGTTGTTGCGACCAGACCACGCCAGAGCGAGTAAAGACAACGGCCGAGCCAACCTCGGTTCCGGCAATTGTGTCGTCTCCGGTCGCGGCAACCACAATGGTATCTCCACTTAGAGCAATATTGTAGCCGAGATTGTCTCCTGCAGCAGTATCCGAATCATTCAGTTTCGCCTGTTGTGACCAAACTGTTCCGCTTCGAGTGAACACGTAGGCCGAGCCCGAATTCACTCCCGGATTATCATCTAAACGCGCACCGACGGCTGCCGTATCGCCCTCGACGGCAACAGAAAAGCCGAATTGGTCGTCACCCACGGTATCCAGACCCATAAGTTTCTGCTGCTGTGACCAAACTGTGCCACTGCGTGTGAAAACATAGGCTGAACCGGCATTAAGATCGGCCGGCGCAGCTGAAATGTCATCCCGATGTGCTCCAACAATAGCGGTATCGCCACTGACATCCACATCCACGCCAAAATTGTCGCTATCTGCCCCGTCTAGGGCGGTCAACTTTGCCTGCTGAGTCCACATCGTTCCGCTCCGTGTGAAAACATACGCCGCCCCGGCGTCATTGCCTGAGCCTACATGGTCTTCCAGAAAGGCACCTACGACAATCGTATCCCCGCTGATCGCAACCGAAACGCCAAAGTTATCGCCCGCAGCCCCGTCAGACGCCAGCAGCTTTTGCTGTAGCGTCCATACAGTTCCGCTGCGCGTGAAAACATATGCCGAGCCGGCATCCGTGCCGCCATCATCGTCAAAAACCGCCCCGACGACGGCCGTATCCCCACTGAGCGCGACCCCATACCCGAAATAATCACCCGCGGTCGGAGTATCCGATACCGTCGGATGCGCCTGCTCGCTCCAGGTCACCGGCCCCGGACAAGTCAAGGGTGAAACCACATTCAACGCCGCCGTGACCGACTGTTCGGAACTGTCATCCGTAGGCAGGGTAATGGTAGAGGATTCCTCAGTCACGGTTGTTTCTAATGCGACCTCATGCGAATTCTCTGCCGCTTTAGCCCCAAATAGGCCAAAGCCAGATCCGCCCCAACTGGCATTGAAGGTGATGGCAACAACAACAAACAGGGCCAATGTGATTACGATCAATACGTGACTTCTACGTGGCATGGACTTCTCTCCTTATTATGTTTTTTGAAATACACAATTCACGCTCATCAGAAGAACCTGTGGGGGTCAACTTAAAACGCAAGAGAAGATTGTCTGGATTCGTAAATTTTCCCAGCATAATAATATCAATACTTTTTTTGTCAAGCTAAAAATGACTGCGAACGGACGACAGTCACCCCAAAGGCACGGCTCCGCCAGAAAAAGTTCAGCAATAGGCCTGGAAAACCACGTCATATATGGAAAGTTACGTCGTTTCGAGAAAGTTGGTATTCCAATTTGTTTCGAAGTGCGCTACGTTGAGGCGGAATCAGTGTACTGGAAACCGGAGAGTGGAAAATGGAAAGCGTCAGAACCGGGAGCGGGAGCGACTGGATTCCTTGTTTTGCTGGAAAGCTGTCTCAGCGAAGATCGCTGTGCCGCGAACAAG
>CAZGSC010000223.1:0-3594 GCA_964528325.1 uncultured Chloracidobacterium sp.
CGGATCTGCGTGACCTGCTGTCGGACGCGGTACGAATGCGTCTTGTCGCCGATGTACCGCTCGGCATTTTGCTCTCGGGCGGCATTGATTCATCGACGGTCGCCGCGTTCGCGACGCGACACGCGACCGAGACCGTCAAAACATTTTCGATAGGGTTTACAGAAGATTCCTTTGACGAGACGCGATACGCCCGAGAGGTCGCAGCCCATTTAGGAACGGACCATTACGAAGAGATGATTAGCGCCGAAAAAGCCGGCGACCTCATTAGCGAGATAGGCAAGTGGCTCGACGAACCGCTTTCGGACGGCTCATTGATACCGACATATTTGCTCGCGCGTTTTGTTCGCAAGCACGTCACAGTCGCTCTCGGCGGCGACGGCGGCGACGAGATCTTTGCGGGTTATCCAATGTATTTTGCTCATAAGGTTGCTGGTGCTTACAACTCGATCCCGCAATTTTTGCGTTCCGGCTTGATCGAGCCCGTGGTTCGCCGACTGCCGGTTTCGACAAAAAATATGTCGTTCGATTACAAGGCAAAACGCTTCGTCAAATCGGCAAAGTTCGAAGCGATCCAAAGACATCATGCGTGGTTTGGTTCTTTTTCCATTGACGAGCAAAAACCGCTTTTGACCGAAAATGTGTTGACTCAAACAAATAGCGATATTTATGCCGGACCGCGAAGCCTGCTCGATATTTGCGACGCTCGGGACGAGATCGAGCGAATGCAGTATCTTGATATGAACTTTTACATGGCCGAGGATATTTTGACCAAGGTCGATCGCGCATCAATGGCCGTCAGTCTAGAAACTCGTGCTCCGTTCCTCGATCCGCGTATCGGACAATTTGCTGCCGCGTTGCCTCTCGAATACAAACTGCGCGGAAACAAGGGAAAGTATATTCTAAAAAAATCGGTCGAGGGGTTGCTTCCAGGAACGATCCTGCACAGATCGAAAAAAGGTTTTGGCATTCCTATTGCCGAATGGCTAAAGGGACGCCTTAATCCGCTTATGCACGACCTGCTTGCGCCTGCCCGGCTAAAAGATCAGGGATTGTTCGAATCCGACTACGTCCAAACCCTCATCGCCGAACATGAAAAAGGCATTGCCAGCCACCATAAACAGCTCTGGACTCTGCTTGTCTTTCAGCTTTGGTATGACAACTTTCTGAGATAACCACAGATGAACTCAGATAAATACTGTGTTTATCTGTGTCCATCTGTGGTTTCTTTCTTTGTCGCATTTCGCGTATTATCAACTTATGGCAAATCTGTACCCCGAAATTGAGCCGTTCGACAGTGGAATGCTTGCCGTGTCGGACATTCACACGATCTATTACGAGCGGGTTGGTAATCCCGATGGAATTCCGGTCGTTTTCCTTCACGGCGGCCCGGGCGGCGGACTTATTTCGACTTATCGACAGTTTTTCGATCCTGCGGCTTATCAAGTCATTCTCTTTGACCAGCGCGGATCGGGCCGTTCGACGCCGCATGCCGAATTACGCGAAAACACGACTTGGGATTTGATCAGCGACATGGAGTTGATGCGTGAAAAGTTTGGCATCGACAAATGGCACGTTTTCGGCGGTTCGTGGGGCAGCACTTTGAGCTTGGCTTATGCAGTAACGCATCCTGACCGCTGTCTCGGTTTGATACTTCGAGGCATTTTTCTGACACGAAAGAAAGAACTCGCATGGTTCTATCAATACGGCGCGTCTGAGATATTTCCCGATTACTGGGAACGCTACCGCGATGAAATTCCTGAAGAGGAGCGCGGCGATTTTATCACCGCCTATCACAAGCGCCTTACGAGTGATGATGAAAGCGTCCGTCTTGCAGCTGCCCGTGCTTGGAGCGTCTGGGAGGGCTCAACCTCAAAACTTTATCCCGATAAAGACCTGATGGACCATTGGGAAGGCGAGCATGAAGCCCTTAGCCTCGCCCGTATTGAGTGTCATTATTTTATGAACAACTCGTTCTTCCCTAGCGAGAATTATTTGATCGAGAATGTTGATAAGATCCGCCACATTCCAACGGTGATCGTGCAGGGCCGCTATGATGTAGTTTGCCCCATCACGTCAGCGTGGGAGCTGCACAGAGCGTTTCCTGAGGCTGAATTTATCGTCGTCCCCGATGCAGGCCATTCGGTCTCGGAAAAAGGGATAAGCTCGGCGCTGATCGACGCAATGGACCGTTTTAAGACGAAGCAGTCAAAATCTGCGTGAAATTTGCAGTGATAAGCGGTATTATGAGTCCAGGCAGCCCTAAACATTAAGGATCATCATATGAACTTTGGAACAACAGAAATTTTATTGATCGTGGCGGTTCTGTTCCTGCTTTTCGGAGCAACTCGTCTGCCGCAGCTGGCAAAGTCGCTCGGACAATCGCGCAAGGCCTTTAAGGAAGGAATGCGTGAGGCCGAGGAAGAAGAAAATGCCGCTCAGCAAAAAATATCATCGGCGCCCGCTGCGCCGCAGATCAACCAGATGAGCGATGAGGCATTAGCAGAAGAAATGCGCCGCCGTACAGAGGCAAATCAAACAAATTAGCCTCGAAAAAGACACTTCCTTTTCGTGTCCTTTCGCGGCTAATTCTTTTCACCGGTTAGCAGCGTCGCCTTCACCGAAAATCTAAATGAAAGAGTGCCGTCTTCGGCATCTATCAACTTAGCGAGTTGCTTTACGGCTCGTTCTTTTTCTTCTTCATCAAGCACCTCAAGCCAGATCGGCATCAGGAAATCAGCAACGAGCGGCGACACTATAAATTCCTCGCCGTTCTCGTATTCAAAGACCTCGTTGGCGATCTGAGTGTTGATATTTACAAGGCCCGCACGTTTTGCGATCTCTTCGATATATGAAACTGTCGGCAGCTCGGCAACGAGTTTTTCAACCGCCGCACCGTGTTCAGCCAGATCTTCGTTAAAGAGGACTTCCCACATCAACGAAAAGACTTCGCCATAGCTGCCTGCCGTCGGCAAATATATCGCGATGTCACCGCCTGTTCGAGATACACGAACCGTGTTCTCGATAAAAGTTTCAAGATCAGCGGGACGAATAAAACTTGCGTCCGCCAAAACCGCGTCAAACGCATCGTCCTCAAACCGTATCGTCGAAAAATCAACGCCTGAACTCACCGCCGCCGCTTTATCACGCGCGATCGCCAGCATATCCTCATTTTCACAGGACGCAAAAATGTCCGTCTTTTCGCCAAATCTCTCATGGATCGCCATCGCGTGTGCGCCGGTTCCGGCATTGATGTAAAGCATATTTTCCGAATCGCGCAGATCCATATGCTTATCAACGAGATCTGTAAACCGCTGAGTCCATTCGCCCTGAATGTAAAGGTCACGCAAAAACGCGAGCTCCTTTTGTGTCTTTGTCATATCAAATAATTTAGCCAAGAACACGGTAATTGCACAAGCCCGCGCGTGAGCAAGGGCGGAACATTCAACGCTGCGTGTTACGCCCTTACTAACGTGCACGCCTTGTGCAACACATCGGAAAACCACGTCGTTTTGAGAAAGTTACGTCGAATTGAGAAAGTCACGTCATATCGGGAAAGTTGGTATATCCCAAAACTATTTTCGATGCTATGGTGGC
>CAZGSC010000224.1:0-3509 GCA_964528325.1 uncultured Chloracidobacterium sp.
CATGGCTCAGTCTTGAATACATCGAAGAGATCTACGAAGAGACCGAAGAGCAGCGAAAGGCAACGATCGGCAAGATTCTGGGCGAGCTGCAGTCGGAAGAGGAAGAAGAGATCTCAAGCGAGCGCGTTTCGATGATCAACCGCATCATGAAGATGGGCGTCAAGGACCGCGTCAAGCTCGGTATGAAGGGCGACCGCGAAGCTCGCAATATTCTGATTCGCGATCCAAACCGTCTCGTATCGTCAGCTGTCGTCAACAATCCGCGAATTACGGAGCAAGAGATCGAAATGATCGCGTCAATGCGTTCGCTCGCCGAGGATATTCTTAGGCAGATCGCCGCAAACCGCCAATGGTCACGAAGCTATGGCGTCATGCATGCCCTCGCGCGAAATCCACGTACACCGATAGCCAATGTGCTCACGATCATGAGCCGCTTGCAGCTTCGCGATCTGGTCGCTCTCACAAAGAACCGCAATGTGTCTGATGCGGTGCGCCGACAAGCCGTACGACTTCACAACGCTCGAACCGGCGGCAGAAACTAGAGAAATTTTGCAACCCTTCCCGTTTTTATGAAAGAGCCGGCCATATCAGTAAAGGTATGACTCGCCGCCCCAAACCATAACCCGACAAATACTGTGATCAAAAGATGCTCGCCAAAATGTGACTGTGTGAATTCGCCGATCGTTCTCCATACACGCGCAAAATCGATGAGGTTCGGCAATTTTCCACCTGCGTAAACGACATACAAATACGCGGCAAAAAATGCGATCAGCGTTAAAACACCCATAAAATAAACGACTCTGCCAAGAGCCCCGAAGATCAGCCCGTGTGAAAAGCGCGAGCGGTGAGCGAAAAATCTGCGATACGGGATCCAGATGAAACGAAACATCAGCCAACGCGAATACTGCCGCGAAACCGTATCGAGATCAGGGCCGAACATTAACCCCCCAAATACGAACGCCGCTGCCATGACGACAGAGATGGAAACGCTGCTTGTCAAAACATAAGCTGCCGCACACGCCGGAACGGCAAGGATAAACGTGATCGCATCATGAAACTTTCCGCTCGGCATCGGTTTATTCTAACGCGGAACGTGGCTCAGCTCGCAATTATGCTAGAATCTTGATTCTCGCTGGTCGATGGCATCCAACTTGCAAAAACTAAAAACGACGCTCGCGATGATCAAGTTCGAGCATACGCTGTTCGCGCTGCCGTTCGCGTTTCTCGGAGCGATCCTCGCGGCCGACGGTTTGCCTGAATGGCGAAAGATAATTTGGATCACAGTTGCAATGGTCGGCGCTCGTTCGGCTGCAATGACATTTAATCGAATTATCGACCGTGACATTGACGCGGCAAATCCCCGCACGGCAAATCGCGAACTTCCGAGTGGCAAACTCTCTGTTCCATTCGCCTGGGCATTTCTTTATGTCTCGATCGGTGTCTTTGAACTTGCGGCATATTCGCTCAACTGGCTGACGTTCGCATTGTCGCCCGTCGCTTTGATTTTTGTGCTTGGCTACTCGTATGCAAAGCGTTTTACTGCTTTTGCACATCTATTGCTGGGATCAGCTCTTGCTATCTCCCCCTCGGCGGCCTGGATCGCGGTTCGCGGCGACCTCATTGATGAAGTGCCGATCTTACTTTCAATTTTTGTGATGATCTGGACGGCGGGTTTTGACGTTCTCTATGCCTGTCAGGATTTTGAATACGACCGCAAACATGGCCTGCGTTCCATCCCCGCGCGTTTTGGCATTAAAAATGCGCTCTGGATCTCGCGGCTGTTTCATTTTCAGTCTTTTATCGTGCTGGTTCTGCTTTATTTTGTGACGGGAATGCACTGGCTTGCAATGGTTGGCGTCATCGCGGTGGGTGCTCTCTTTGTTTATCAGCACACGCTCGTCAAGGCGAACGATCTGAGCAGAATGAACGCCGCTTTTTTTACGACGAATGCGTTTGTGAGTGTGATACTGCTACTAACCTTTGGCGGTGCAGTTTTCCTGAGCCGTATTTAAAGATTCAACTTAACAACCCGCCATTATCAGGTTGATCGTTCAGCGTCTTTGGCACCTGCAGATCGGTGCCGATCTTTTTGTTGAGCTTCTTGATGAAATAAGCCGACAGCAGCGGCGATTCTTTCTCGACGTTTTGATGAACAAAGAAATTGAGCGTTCTTAGACCCTGCGATCTCCAATCAGCGATTCGCTCGATCCATTCGTCGAGACGCTTGTAGTCTGATTCGTGATTTGCTCCGACCCAACGAACAAAAGCGTCAGGCGTGGTCAAACGCATGTGCATCAGGTCACGGCGGCCGGCGGTATCGACAAGCACGTTTGTGATCTTGTTCTTTTCAAGCAGGCCGTAAAGCTCTGACGAAACCACCGGATCGTTGTACCAATCCGTCTGCCTGAATTCGACAGCCAGTGGAATATCGTATTGCCAATTCTCGATAAATGTCCGCACACGGTCAAAGTCCTTAGGCCCAAAATTATTGTGCATCTGCAGGAATGGCATCCCGAGCTTTTCTTTCAGATGCGACATATTGGTGACATTATTTTCGACAACCTGTTCAACATCTTTCAGCCTGCGAAAATGCGAGATCGTCTGTTCGAGCTTTGGAAAAAATTTGAAATTTTCGGGCGTCGTCGTGTACCATTTTTCAAAAGTCGATGGCGGAAAAAGCCTATAAAATGTCGCATTTAGCTCGATGCAGTTGAAATGAGTCGAGTAATAGCCAAGCTCGTCCTTTACGCCTTTCGGATAAAACCCCTTGAGATCTGTCTTGTTCCACTTCGCGCAGCCGATACTGATATCGAGGGCCTTTGCCTTTGATTTTCCAAGAACACGTTTAGTGTCTGGATGATCTTCCGGGATAGTAAAATCGACCTCTTCAGGATTTGGGACCTGTCCAAATTTCATATTGAGTGTAGTTGCTGTGCCCTTTTTGATAAAATCGTAACATAAAGCTATGCAGTTTTCATTTGATCCGAATCTCAGAGACATCGCCGACAAGGTCGAGGACGGCGAGCGTTTGTCGTTCGAAGACGGAATGTCGCTTTATGCAACAAGCGATCTCAACGCGCTCGGCAAGCTCGCTGACACTATTCGCCGACGCAAGCACGGACTGACGACGTATTACAACGTCAACCGGCATTTTAACCACACGAACATCTGCGTCGCCGACTGCAAATTCTGCGGCTTTTACAAGCGTGCCCGTCAGGAAGGCTCCTACACGCATTCGGTCGAAGAAGGCGTGCGAATAGCTGGCGAAGCCGTCGCCGAAGGCGCGACCGAGCTGCACATCGTCGGCGGGCTGAACAGCAAACTTCCCTTCGAGTATTACACCGACCTTTTCTCGTCGCTCAAGCGTGAATTCCCAAAACTGCATCTCAAAGCCCTGACGATGGTCGAGCTCGATTTCTTCGCAAGGTTTTACAAGATGTCGGACGAGGACGTGATCGAAAAACTCCACTCCGCAGGAATGGATTCGTGTCCCGGAGGCGGTGCCGAGA
>CAZGSC010000225.1:0-3496 GCA_964528325.1 uncultured Chloracidobacterium sp.
GAATAGGGAAAAGTTAATAACTAAAAGTGTTGGAGCTGAACGCCGTGTTTTAATGCGGCAGAGCTTTGCACTGCTCCTTTCATTTTTCACTTTTAGTTTTTTGCTTTTCACTCCTGTTTTGTTTGCTCAGAAAGGTGAGCATTACAATTCGCCATTGTATTCGCCTAAGACATATGATCCGGCGGAGTTTGGCTCAACAACGGGGCTTCCGGACACATTGAAAACCGTCGGCATCGAGCAAAAGCTCGGTGATCAATTGCCGCTTGATACGGAACTGAAGGACGAGGACGGTAAGCCCGTGAAATTGGGCACCTATTTCAACTCGGGCCGGCCAGTAGTACTCACATTCGTTTACTACGAATGTCCGATGCTTTGCAATCAGGTCTTGAACGGACTGACAGGCACGTTAAAAGGAATTTCGTTTGATGCGGGTAAGGAATTTGACGTGGTCGCTATCAGCTTTGACGCCCGTGAAAATGAAAAGCCCGATCTTGCGAAGAACAAAAAGGCGAACTATCTTGAACGGTACGGGCGTGCGGGAACGGAAAAGGGATGGCATTTTCTGACCGGTTCTCAGGAAGCGATCGATAAGGTCACATCGGCAGCGGGCTTTAGCTATAAATGGGACGAAAAGAGCGATCAATTTGCCCATGCGGCTGGAGTAATGGTCGTAACGCCGGACGGCAAGTTGTCACGATATTATTACGGGATCGATTATTCGCCGAAGGATGTTAAATTCGGCATCATTGAATCAGCGGAAAGTAAAGTCGGATCTGCGTCGGAAAAGCTGCTTTTGTATTGCTATCATTACGATCCGTCGACGGGCAAATACGGCTTTGCGATCCTGAGAGTGATCCGAATTTTCGGCGTTTTGACGCTGCTTTGCATGGGGACGATGATCTTCGCGTTTTGGCGAAGGAATAAGAAGAAAGAGTTAACCAATGAAATGAATAGTGAATAGTTAAGGTTCACTAAGTGATTATGCAGACTACAAGTTGGGTACCATTATTTCCGGAGCAGGCTTCGACATTCGCGTGGCAGGTTGATCTTCTGTATTTTTACCTTATCGCGGTCAGCATAGCTTTTACGATCCCGATCGTCGTAGCCATCTTTTTCTTCTCTATCAAATATCGTGAAACGGAGAAGTATGCTACGCCCGACGAGATGCACGGATCGATGGTGCTTGAAACGGTGTGGTCGATCATTCCATTTGTCATTTCGATGACGATCTTTCTTGGCGGAGCTCTCGTTTACTTCAATCAGTACACTCCGCCGGAAGATTCGATGGAGATCTATGTTGTCGGCAAACAATGGATGTGGAAAGCACAGCACGAAACCGGTCAGCGTGAGATCAACGAACTACATGTTCCTGTAGGACGCAACATTAAGCTGACGATGACGACCGAGGACGTTCTGCATGATTTTTATATTCCGGCATTCAGGACGAAGGCGGACGTTGTTCCCGGACGCTACACATATCTCTGGTTCAACGCGACAACGCCCGGCAAATACCATCTGTTCTGCGCGGAATACTGCGGACTGAATCACTCAGGGATGGGCGGTTGGATCTACGTTATGGAGCAGCGCGATTTTGACAATTGGCTCAGCGGAAATGTTTCAGGACAGACTCCTGTCGAGCAGGGTAAAGACCTTTTCACGAACAAACTGGGCTGTGCATCGTGTCACGCCGGTGGGCCGACACAACGCGGTGCCAAGCTCGAGGGTGTATTTAACACAGATGTTCATTTGGTTGGCGGCGGCGTTGTAAAGGCGGATGAGAACTACATCCGTAATTCGATCCTCAACCCGTCATCGCAAGTCGTCGAGGGATTTCAGCCGATTATGCCGACCTTTAAGGGCCAAGTGACCGAAGAGCAGCTCAATTCGCTTGTCGCGTATATTAAGTCCCTCAGCCCTAACGCTGCGGCCTCAGGCCCTAACGCGGCGGCTCCGTCGTCGGCTCCTGCTGCGAATACGAGCAGCGCGGCAAACACAGCGGCATCGAAACCGGCCGCAAACAGCAATACGGGTAATAAGTAGGTTTTAAGAGATTATGCAAAGCCAAGAAGCCATAACACACGGTCACGCGAACACGCCAAAACTGAATTATTTGACCAACGGCTCGACGGTCAAATCGTGGCTGTTGACCAAGGATCACAAGCGCATTGCGATCATGTATTTGATCACAGTGTCGATGTTCTTTCTTTTTGGCGGGCTTTACGCGGCGACGATCCGGCTCGAACTGTTGACGCCATCCAGTGATCTGCTCGAAACAGCAACCTACAATAAGGTATTTACACAGCACGGGATCCTGATGATCTTCTTTTTCCTGATCCCGTCTATACCGGCGATTCTCGGTAATTTTCTGCTTCCGATCATGATCGGGGCCAAGGATCTCGCTCTGCCTCGTATCAATCTTCTGAGTCTTTATATTTACTGGATAGCAGGCGGTTTTGTTCTGTGGGCACTGATGCAGGGCGGCGTCGATACGGGCTGGACATTTTATACACCGTACAGCACGACGTTTTCAAATTCGTATGTGATGGCCGTGGGCCTTGGAATATTTATCAACGGATTTTCGTCGATCCTTACCGGACTGAATTTCATCGTCACGATCCATACGATGCGTGCTCCGGGAATGACTTGGTTCCGGCTGCCGCTCTTTGTCTGGGCGCACTATGCTGTCAGCCTTGTCATGGTACTTGGAACGCCCGTGGTCGCAATTACGGTCCTGCTTCTCGCTATTGAGCGGTTTGCTCATGTTGGTATATTTGACCCGTCGATAGGCGGCGATCCCATCCTGTTCCAGCATCTGTTTTGGTTCTATTCGCATCCGGCGGTATATATTATGATCCTGCCGGGCATGGGCGTTATCAGCGAACTGATCTCGAATTTCTCGCGTAAGAAGATCTTCGGTTACGAATTCATCGCGTTCTCAAGTATTGCGATCGCGGTTTTCGGATTTCTTGTCTGGGGACACCATATGTTCGTAAGCGGGCAATCGATCTACGCGGGACTTGTGTTCTCGTTCCTGACGATGGTTGTCGCTGTGCCGTCCGCGATCAAGATGTTCAACTGGACCGCTACGATGTATAAGGGCTCAGTCTCATACGACACACCGATGCTCTATGCGATCGGTTTTATGGGATTGTTCCTGATCGGCGGATTAACAGGGCTTTTTCTTGGGTCGATCGGCCTTACCGTTCACCTTACAGATACATATTTCGTAGTCGCGCATTTTCACTATGTGATGGTCGGCGGGCAGGTTATCGCGTATCTTGGCGGCATCCATTACTGGTGGCCAAAGATGACAGGCAAGATGTATTCGGAATTCTGGGGCAAGATCTCGGCGATGCTTGTTTTTGTCGGGTTCAACCTTACATTTTTCCCGCAGTTCATACTCGGCTATCAGGGAATGCCTCGTCGGTATGCGTCATACGCTGAGGAATTTCAGGTCCTGAATATCTTTTCGACCGCCGGTGCTTCGGTTTTGGGC
>CAZGSC010000226.1:0-3485 GCA_964528325.1 uncultured Chloracidobacterium sp.
GCACTAAGAACGCAGCAGATCATCGCAGAGGAAACCGGCGTCGCAAACACCGTCGACCCGCTTGGCGGCAGCTTTTATCTCGAATCGCTGACGCAAAAGATGATAGATGGCTGCTTTGATTATTTCGACAAGATCGACGGCTTCGGCGGAATGGTCGAAGCGGTCGAAGCCGGCTTCCCACAACGCGAGATACAGGAGTCAGCTTATCAATATCAAAAAGCAGTCGAGCGAAACGAGCAAGTGATCGTTGGAGTAAATAAATATGCAATGGATGAAGGATCTGCGAAATATGACATTCTCCAGATAGACGAGACCGTTCGATCCCATCAACTCGAACGCATGGCTCAAGTTAAGTCAATTCGTGACAACGGTGCTGTTGCTAACACGCTGGAAAAATTAAAACAAGCCGCACGATCTGATGAGAACACAATGCCTGCGATCATCGAATCAGTTGCCGCATACGCGACCGTCGAAGAGATCTGTGTCGCATTACGAGATGTTTACGGCATTTACGAGGAACCTGCGTTTTAGACATCAAGAATGAAGATGGACGACATAATATCCATCCACAATACTTCGAAAAAAATAGGTCTGAGTCTCGGAGACCGCGGCGAGGCTCTTGCGGCGGAATATTTGAACAAGAACGGCTACCGTCTCGTCGTGGCAAATTTCAAAGTTCCCGTTGGGCGAAACAGGAAAGGCGTGTCGGTCACTGGCGAGATCGATCTGATCGCTCTCGACGGTGACACTCTTTGTTTTATTGAGGTTAAGACGCGACGGTCGGAAGAATTTGCTCCTGTCATCACAGCCGTCGATACCCGCAAACAACGGCAGATCACTCGTACCGCAAAAGTTTATCGACGAATTTTTGGTGTTTGGGAGATGGAGCATCGTTTCGATGTCGTTACCGTCCTTATGCAGGAACATGCCGAACCGAAGATCGAGCTGACAAAAGGATTTTGGAACGAAAGCAAGTTTCGCAAACAAACCTGGAACCAACAAGCCTGGAACGAGTTTTTGAACCAAAATAGACTTCTCGAGTAATAGCCGACAGAATTAAACAATCAACCCAATAAAATTATGAAAATATTGCTGATCCTATCAACGTTACTTATATCGTTGTTCATTTTTTCAAATGCGGCTGTGGCACAGCAGCCTGCCCTGATCGACCGAGAGTTATTTTTCGGCGATCCGGAATACGCCGGTGCCCAGATCTCGCCGGACGGAAAATATATCTCATTTTTAAAACCGCTCAAAGACGTGCGAAATGTTTGGGTAAAGGGTATCAACGAACCATTTGAAAAGGCTCGTCCGCTGACCGCGGAAATGAAACGCCCGATATCCAGCTACTTCTGGAGCCGGGATGGCAAATACATCCTTTTTACAAAGGACAATGACGGTGATGAGAATTTTAATGTATTTACCGTTGATCCTTCGGCTGCTCCGTCGGCAGGTTCTGAGGTCCCTGCGCCGACAAATCTTACCAATGCAAAAGGTGTTCGCACAATTATTTACAATGTGCCGGAAGCTGACCCCGACACGATCTACATAGGCATTAACGACCGTGATAAGTCATGGCACGATCTCTATAAGGTACAGATATCTACCGGCACAAAAACGCTCCTGCGTGAAAACAACGACCGTTTGACGGGCTGGGTCTTCGACAACGCAGGCAAAGTACGAATGGCAACACGTAAACCGAAGGACGGCAGCACCGAGGTACTCAAAGTTGATGGCGATAAATTTTCCGTCATATACAACTGCGGAATTTTTGAATCGTGCGGCCCGACACGGTTCGATAAGGATAATAAGTTTGTTTATTTCCAAACAAACAAAGGCGATCGCGATCTCACACAGCTAGTCTTGCTTGATCCGGAAACAGGCAAGGAGCAATTTGTTGAATGGGACCCGCTCGGACGCGTGGATTTTGGCAATGCCTCATTCTCAAATGTAACGAAACAGCTTATCGCAACGGCTTACGCTGATGATAAGCCTCGAATCTATTGGAAGGACAAAAACTTTGAGAAAGACTACAACCTAATTAAGAAACGGCTTGGTGACCGCGAGATCAATTTCGGTTCGAGCACAAAAGATGAAACTAAATTCATTGTAGTAACTAATAGCGATGTCGATCCGGGAACAGTTTGGTTATTCGACCGTAAAACGAAAAACCTAAGTACTCTCTATACGGCTCGCGAAAAACTGCCTCGTGCATCGCTTGCACCAATGAGGGCGGTCCGATATAAATCGTCTGACGGCTTGGAGATCCCGGCGTATCTGACACTTCCAAAAGGTCTCGCAGAAAAGAATCTGCCGCTTGTCGTCGTCCCACACGGCGGCCCTTGGGCACGTGATGGATGGGGTTATAATAGCGGCGCACAGTTTCTAGCTAACAGGGGCTATGCCGTGCTGCAGCCTAATTTTAGAGGGTCGACCGGCTATGGTAAGAAATATCTCGATGCCGGCAACCTCCAATGGGGCGATAAGATGCAGGACGACATCACGTGGGGCGTCAAGTATCTCGTCAACAGCGGCGTTGCGGACCCAAAACGGGTCGGCATCATGGGCGGCAGCTACGGCGGCTACGCGACCCTCGCAGGCGTTACTTTTACGCCTGATATGTATGCCGCAGCAGTTGCGATCGTTGCCCCTTCAAATCTAAAAACATTGGTCGAGTCTTTCCCTCCATACTGGGAGTCCGGCCTGATCACGTGGAGGAAACGCATGGGTGACCCGAGTACGCCTGAGGGTGCTGCGCGAATCAAGCGCCAGTCACCGCTCTTCTCGGCCGACAAGATAAAGACACCGCTGATGGTCGTCCAGGGAGCAAAAGACCCGCGGGTCAATAAACGCGAGGCTGATCAAATGGTTATCGCTCTGCGGGACCGTAATTACCCTGTACAGTATCTGCTGGCAGACGACGAGGGCCACGGATTTGCTCGTCCGGTCAACAACATGGCGATGTTTGCAGCCAGCGAGAAATTCCTCTCGAAATACCTCGGCGGACGTTATCAGGAAACTATGACTCCCGAGGTAGCCAAACGTCTCGGAGAGATCACAGTTGATCCAAAAACTGTCGTTATCTCAAAGCCCGCGGACACATCCGCTCCGACGGGAGCCGATCTTAGCGGAAAATGGTCATTGTCAGCTGATGCTCATGGGCAGATGCTGCAGATCGCGGTCGAACTTAGGCAGAACGGTCCTGTCTTTACAGGCACAACCGCCGCTGAGATAGGAAACGGTACGATCGACGGCGGAAAGATTAGCGGAAAAACATTTACCGGTATCCTGCATGCTGATGTTCAAGGTCAGGTCGTTGACTTTACGATGGAAGGCACGATCGATGGCGACAAAATGAGTGGAACATTTGTAAATCCGGCGTTCGGCTCGATACCGTTCACGGCGGTCAAAGCTAACTGATCTCGGGATCAAGCAAACAAAAAAGACGCACGAAGTGTGCGTCTTTTTTTATTGACAATGAGACG
>CAZGSC010000227.1:0-3459 GCA_964528325.1 uncultured Chloracidobacterium sp.
ATTAAATGCCGATTTTGAGAGCTGATGGACCTCGTCGATGATAAACACCTTGTAACGGTCGCGTGCCGGGTTGAAGTTGATGCTGTCGATGATCGTGCCGCGAACATCGTCAATTCCCGTGTGCGAGGCGGCGTCGATCTCAAGCACATCCATCGAACGGCTCTCGGATATCTCGAGACACGAGGAACATATGTCCGGATCGCTCAAAAGGCACGGCGTGAGGTTTGGTTTGTCGGTCTTGTGGCAATTCAGAGCCTTTGCCAAAATGCGTGCGGTCGTTGTTTTACCGACTCCGCGAGCGCCTGAAAACAGGTAGGCGTGATGCAAACGATCGTACTCAAGGGCGTTGCGCAGCGTCTGAGTAATGACCTCCTGGCCGGTCACTTCCTCAAAGGTCTGGGGCCTCCATTTTCTTGCGATCACTTGATAGGACATTTCTTCAAGAATAAAGGATAAAGGCGAAAGGATAAAGTGCGGAGATGCAGAAGCCCGCATTTTAGTAAGGGTGGAAAACTCAACGTTTGATTTTACCGCCCTTACTTACGTGCGAGCTTGTGCACTCTGACTCAGGGACGCGAAATTACTGATGAGATACAGGAAATCCGCGTCAGTGACGTATGTCTTATTGACACAAAAGGCAGTTTTGCCGTAAACGTGCGTGGCATTATGACAATTTGGCACGGAACCGTCCGCGTTCCGCCACGTCACCTCATCGCCCGTAAATGTGAAAACCACCGCGTTCATCGTGACAACCGCACCACTTCAAACTGAAATCCGGACGCCGAATTGTGGTATCATTTCGCATCAAACAAAAATGGGAGGCGCGCATAATGAAGGTCTTGGCTCTTATTCTGTTTCTGTTTCTCAACTTCGCGGTTTCGGCGCAATCCGCGCTTGACGGTTTTGATCCAAATCCGAACGGAATTATTCGCTCAATAGTCGTTCAGCCTGACGGCAAGATCCTGATCGGCGGTGATTTTACATCGATTGCTCCAAATGGAGGAGCATCGGTGACGCGTAACCATATTGCACGTCTCAATCGCGACGGCTCGCTCGACACCGGTTTCAATCCGAACGCGAATGACCTTGTCTATGTGATCGTTCTCCAGTCAGACGGAAAGATCTTGGTAGGAGGCGCATTTAACGGAGTTGGCAGTATTGGCGGACAGACGCGCAATTACATCGCACGGCTTGATGCCGTAACCGGATTGGCAG
Organism: uncultured Chloracidobacterium sp.; assembly: GCA_964528325.1. Taxonomy (GTDB): domain Bacteria; phylum Acidobacteriota; class Blastocatellia; order Pyrinomonadales; family Pyrinomonadaceae; genus OLB17. The sequence goes on from CAZGSC010000227.1 coordinate 1,216, forward strand.
ACTCTTTCGATCCGAATGCAAATGGCGAACTCCGTTCGATCGCCGTACAAGCAGACGGAAAGATCCTGGTCGGCGGATTTTTTTCCGGAGCAAACAGCATAGGCGGACAGGCCCGAAGCCGCATTGCCCGGTTGGATCCTGTGACCGGAATGGCAGACTCGTTTGACCCTGGTGCCACCAATGCTGTTTATGCCATCGTCCCGCAGCCGAACGGCAAGATCCTTGTAGGCGGTGCCTTTAACGGAGCGATCGGCGGACAGACGCGGAGCCGTATCGCCAGACTCGACGCTGCGACCGGTTTAGCAGATTCGTTCAACCCGAGTGCCAGCAGTACTGTTTTTGCGATCGCCGTTCAGGCGGACGGCAAGATCTGGGCGGGTGGCAATTTTAACGGAGTCAACAGCATCGGCGGCCAGGCACGCGACTATATAGCCAGGCTCGATCCCGTCACAGGCCTGGCTGACTCGTTCAACCCCGACCCGGATAATTCTGTTCTTTCTATCCTTGTAGAGCCTGACGGTAATATATTGATCGGCGGTGCCTTTACGGTCTTTCAGAATGGCACAAATAGCCGTTTGCGCATTGCCCGCCTGCAAGCAACAGACGGATTACCCCATTATTTCAACCCGGTCGCCGATATGACGGTTAGAGCAGTCGCATTACAGCCGGATGGCAAGGTCATTGTTGGCGGTGACTTCACAACGCTGTCACCCACTTTTGGACCGCCGGTCACCCGCAGCCGGCTTGCACGTGTAGATGGCAGCTACGGCAAGGTCGACCAGACGCTCAATCTCAGCATGGTTGGCGGCTCAGTTTATTCCACTGCTGTTCAACCTGACGGCAAGGTCATTATCGGTGGCAGCTTTTCCCAGGTTTTGGGTGTGACGCGCAACAACATTGCACGTCTGTATCCGGACGGTACGCTCGACGTTTCGTTCAACCCGAATGCAAACGGTCTTATCTATTCGATCGCGGTGCAAACGGACGGCAAAATATTGGTGGGCGGCAAGTTTAGCGGTACGAACAGCATAGGCGGACAGACGCGCAACCACATTGCCCGGCTCAACCCTTTTACCGGCACGGCTGATTCTTTTGACCCAAACGCGAACTTTGATGTCTATTCAATCGTGGTACAGTCGGATGGCAAGATATTAGTGGGCGGTTTCTTCGTAACTATTGGCGGACAAACACGCAGTAACATCGCCCGGCTGGATCCCGTGACCGGCTTGGCCGATTCGTTCGACCCCATTGCGAGCAACTTTGTCACTAGTATCGCATTGCAGGCAGACGGCAAGATATTAACGGGTGGCTTTTTCACGAGCATCGGCGGACAAACGCGAAACCGCATTGCCAGGCTTGATCCCGTGACAGGGTTGGCGGATTCGTTCAACCCGAATGCGAATAGTGAAGTCGATTCAATTGTAGTGCAGCCGGACGGCAAGATCTTAGTCGGCGGCTTTTTCAATTCGAGCCTTGGCACACCGACTATCGGTGGGCAAACGCGTAACCGAATTGCCCGTCTCGATCCGGTGACCGGTTTGGCCGAGCCATTCAATCCGAACGCGAACGACGCCGTCCTGTCGATTGCGGTGCAGGCGGACGGCGGTATCATCGTGGGGGGTGATTTTAATGGAGCGAACAGTATAGGTGGAGCGACCCGCAATTACATCGCCCGGCTCGACAGCGTAACCGGAGGGGTCGAAGCCTGGAATCCTAATGCAGACTCTGGTGTCCGCTCGATCGCAATACAAGCGGACGGCAAGATCTTAGCTGGTGGCTTTTTCACGAGCATCGGCGGACAAACGCGAAGCTTGTTTGCACGTCTGAATAATAACGTCAATGCTACGCAAAACCTCGCAGTTGCGCAGAACTCTGTTACTTGGACTCTCAGCGGCTCAAGCCCGCAGTTTGAGCGCGTCATTTTCGAAGATTCAACCGACAACTTAAACTACAATTTTCTTGGAAACGGCACGGCCACCGGAAACAGTTGGATGCTGACCGGGTTGAATCTCTCATACGGGCAAAATTTATACATCCGAGCACGCGGGTTTCGCGGAAGCGGGTATCTTAACAGTTCGGAGAGCTATCAGGAATCAGTGCGGAATGTTTACCTGGTTCCGACGATCACCGGAACCGTAACGTACGGCAACGCGATCGGCGCTCCGACGCCGCGTTTTGTTTCTAACGTGCTGCTGAGTGGCGCCGGGGCAACTTCACCCTCCGCTTTAACAGGTTTCCCGAACG
>CAZGSC010000228.1:0-3433 GCA_964528325.1 uncultured Chloracidobacterium sp.
CGGGTTTATTCTTCTTCCGTTTTCTGCTCATAACCTCTTAATTACACAAAGATACTAAACCAGGTGACCGACGTTTTCGATCCGATCCTCAGGTTTAGCCCTTCACTTTATACAATTTATACTTGCCAAATTCCGCAATGACCTGAAACTTATTAAAATAATCCAGATTCAGCTTCAGGTTGCTTTGACTCAGATAATACTCTTCCTCGGGGGTGGTCACGACATAGTCGATATTGTATCTCTGCAGTAAAGCATCAGCCTCGGGACCGCCCTGATAGATCTTTTTAACGTCGCTCTCGCGGTCGAAATAGTTAATACCGTATGACGAAAGGTGTCCCGGGTATCGCATCAACGACTGCCTGCCCGAAAGCACAACTGTCGAATTATAGATGCCGCCGTTCAGGAACAACGCACCAGGCTGTGTCTTTTGCTTGATCGCAGCCGCAAGTTTCATCGAATCGTTATTAAAAACCCCAAGTTTCAGCTGTCCGGTGGCAACCCGCCAAACGTCAACAGCCCCCGCAAACGTCAGCACTACAAGACAAAGAGCTGCCACGCCTTTCCAGAAACTACCGCGCTGCATCCACAGCCATGCGACAGCATACGCGATCAAAGGTATCGAACCTACAAACCAGTAGATCAACACCTTGATGTTGTCCCATTCCCACGGCGCAAGCTTTACGACGTTTGTGAGAAGGAACATGAAAGCGAACGGCAGATAAAAGTATAGCAAAGTCTTTCCGTTCGGGATCGCCGCCGCTGGCTGGCTGCCGTGCTTCTGTTTTTGTTTTTTGACCTTTTTAGGTGCCGGCTCTTCACTCTCGTGCTCGTCAGCCTCGTCTTCGTCCGGATTTGCGTCCTTCCATTGCTTCCACAAAAGATAAAGGCCTGCAAACAGTGCCGGGATCGTAAGGCCGGTGTTTTTGAACCAGAACCAGAAAAATTCGTTTTCACGCTTGTCCCAGCCTAAATGAATGCCGAAAAACTTTTCCGTATCCGTAGCGGTTCCCGAAGCCGACCAGATCAACTCAGGTACCGCGATCAAGGCGGTGCCGACGCCGAATGATATCCATTCGGTCCACTTCGCCGGCTTCAGAATAAAGAGAAATGCCGACACAATAAACAACGCCGCCAAGCTGTGCAAATGCACAAGTATAAGCGTGCCGGTCATCAATCCTACGAGAAACGGGCCTAGGGGAAATTTCCCAAAAAAGGTTGGTTTTATAGCCGCGGCAGATGCCGTTTCGATGTCGGTGTTCTCTTCACGGCCGAAGATACGCCAGCAATATTGCAGCACCAATATCGTCAGCGGCATTCCGAACAAGATACCGCGCTGCGTGATAAACAGCACGGTCATCGTGTTGCCCCAGCGAAACAATGCCTTGGCATCGTTGCGGATCGTGTAATCGATCGGCAAATTCCAGATAAAATCGCTAAAGCCCTTTGTCGCCGCACCGAGATCCTGAAAGAACCAAATAAAACCGAGGCCGCCGCTAAAGAACAAAATTGCCGGGGCGATGCGGCCCGCAAGAGCACTGCCAGTGAGCTTTTCGGTGAACCGCTTCAGGATGATCATCAGCGCTGCCGCCCACGTTACATCCTGTACCAATATTACTTCCTTAAAGTCTGCACCCAGCTTTACAAAGCAGGCCGCAAGCATATCCGCCATAAACGGATATGAGAACTTAGCACCGGCCCATGATGGATTTTGCGGCGGGAATACAGGTCCCTCGCTAAAGGCGAATATGCCGCCGAGATGAAACGATAGATCGCCGAGATTCTGATATCCGCCGGTGGTCAGGCCGGCTGGAAATTTGCCGCCTTCAGGGATGTAATAGCAGGCTTGGGCGAAAAAGAAAAAAATAACAATAAAAAAGAATATGTAATACGAAAGCGTGAGCAGCTTCTTTGCACTCCAACCCTGCGTCTTGCCCTTAGCAACAGCCCAATCATGTAGAAATTGCTTTTGAATATCCGGCCGCTTCCACAACAGCAGCAAAGGCAGCAGTGATATTAACAGCGACACAATAAGCGTAACCGGTGTAAAAACTCCAGCGACAAAGCACACGACGAACACAACCAGTCCATACATGGTCGAGCCCGCTATGCTCCCCGCCGACAGCCGCCACATGAACGACTCGTCCTTTACGACAAGATACGTCAGTGCCAGGCCGCTAAGCGCAAGTAATGCTAGTAGAATCAAAGAAATGACCATATATGTGTGTGTTTGTGGAGCGAATCCAAACTTGTAAATAAGTTACCGTAAATTGGGCGTAAAACACAATATGTAAGGAAAAAAAACCAGGTGCGGTCTTGTGGCTGTGACGCACTAATTGCGGAAAAGCTATGCTTTTCGTCATCGTCAACTGCGGCTCCGCCGAACACGCCTTCTTTCCAAAACCACTCTCTATCTGTAAAATCAGAGTTTTGGCCTTACAAGCGGCTAATGCACTTATATGTTACAAGCAGGAATCGTTGGCTTGCCCAACGTCGGAAAATCAACACTATTTAACGCCCTGACCGCTCAGGAAGCGGCGCTTGCGGCCAATTACCCGTTCGCGACCATCGAACCGAATGTTGGAGTTGTCGCCGTGCCCGACGAACGCCTTGCCGTCCTCGAAAAGCTAAACAATGCCCAAAAGGTCGTGCCGGCAACGGTCGAGTTTTTGGATATAGCGGGCCTGGTTCGCGGCGCGTCCAAGGGCGAAGGCCTCGGCAATCAGTTTCTTGCTAACATCCGCGAAACGCACGCCGTCATACAGGTCGTCCGCTGCTTTGAGGACGACAATATCGTCCACGTCGAAGGCTCGGTCGATCCTGTCCGCGACATCGAGACCATTCAGATCGAGCTTGCTCTGGCCGATCTCGCTTCCGCTGAAAAACGCCGCGACAAGGCGATGCGCGCTGCAAAAGCCGGTGATAAGGACGCGAAGCGAGAGCTTGAGATACTCGAAAAGATCATGCCGATCCTCGAAGAAGGCCGACCGGCACGTGCAGCCGAACTGACCGACGACGAGCGGGCAATAGTTAAAACTTGGTTCTTTCTCTCAACAAAACCGACGATCTACGCCGCCAACGTCGATGAAGAGACTCTTGCAGATCCCGACAGCAATCCGCACGTCGCGGCGGTAAAGAAACACGCTGCCAGTGAAAATGCCGATGTCGTCGTGATCTGTGCAAAGCTCGAGGCCGAACTCGTCGCTCTCGACACCGCTGAACGCAGCGAATATCTAAAAGATCTCGGCCTCACCTCAAGCGGTGTCGATGAACTGATCAAAGCGGCTTATCACATGCTGGGTCTTATGAGCTTTCTAACTGCCGGCGAAAAGGAAGTCCGTGCCTGGACAATTCCCATTGGCACTAAGGCACCGCAGGCCGCCGGCGAGATCCACACGGACATCGAACGCGGCTTTATCCGCGCCGAGATCATCGG
>CAZGSC010000229.1:0-3341 GCA_964528325.1 uncultured Chloracidobacterium sp.
AGTACTTGACTACGAATCAAGGGGTCGCATGTTCGAATCATGCCGGGTGTACCATTTACCTCCTCTAGATAGATAATTCATCAATTGTTAAAGGCATGCCCAAAAAGCATGCCTTTTTCTGTACATGCCCTCATAGGGGCATGATGACACTTCTATCGAAGTTTACTGTGGAAATTTCCTTCCTTGCCGTGTAGATTTACGTATTCTTAACTCTGCCATCTCTCTAGTTAACCTCTGAAATCAAAGCACAATACTGCTTTCAAATTCGTTTGCGGACGGCACAGCTATTGCTTTATTTCAAAATCAGCGGCAGGTTAAGAGATTTGATATGACGCTATTAAAAACCGACCTCACCATTAAAACGGATCTCCGAGAACACGGTTCGGGTACCGGCCCAACTCGCAGTAGGCGGCCCGCGTACGTTGATTTCTTTCCGCCATGCAACAGTGCGTGCCCGGCCGGAGAGAATATTCAGTCTTGGCTCGCATTTGCTCAGGCAGGTGATTATTTCGAAGCCTGGAAAAAGCTGACGGAAGACAATCCGATGCCGGCGATCCATGGGCGAGTATGCTATCACCCTTGTGAAAGCTCTTGTAATCGCGGTTTTATTGACAACTCCGTCAGCATACATTCTGTCGAACGATTTCTCGGCGATATGGCTATCGAGAAAGGGTGGAGATTTCCAACCGTCGAAAAGACGACCGATAAACGCATTCTGATCATCGGTGCCGGGCCAAGCGGATTGTCTGCCGCGTATCATCTTGCCCGTCTTGGTCACGCGGTGAGCATATTTGAAGCCGGACCCATTGCCGGCGGAATGATGAACTTCGGCATTCCAGCATATCGTCTACCGCGTGACATTTTACGCGCCGAGATCAAACGGATCGAAGACCTCGGCGTCGAGATCAGGCTAAATCACAAGGTCTCGGACGTAATAGCCGAAAAGAACGGCGGAAATTTCAATGCTGTTTTTATTGCGATCGGAGCACATATCGGAAAGAAAACAGATATTCCGGCTAGAGATGCCGGAAAGATCCTCGATGCCGTTAGCTTTTTGAAGGATGTTGAGCTTGGCATTAAACCGCAGATCGGGCGCCGCGTGGCTATTTACGGCGGTGGAAACACGGCGATGGATGCTGCGAGGACCGCAAAGCGTCTCGGCGCTGAGGAAGCTTTGATCATTTATAGACGAGACCGTGACCACATGCCTGCCCACGATTTCGAAGCCGACGAAGCCCTCAGCGAAGGCATAAAGATCCATTGGCTGCGAAGCATCAGGAATCTCAATTCAACCTCGGTGACGGTGGAAAAAATGGAGATCAAGGATGGAAAACCGATCCCCACCGGCGTCTTTGAGACACTCGAAGCAGACTCGTTGATCCTCGCTCTCGGTCAGGCGACAGAAACCGATTTTCTCCAAGGGATCGAGGGAATTCAATTCGCCGATGACGGGACCGTTATCGTCGATCATCAGATGATGACAGGCCACGCCGGAATATTTGCCGGCGGCGATATGGTTCCAAGCGAGCGAACCGTGACGATCGCGACCGGACACGGCAAGAAGGCCGCCAAGAACATAAATGCCTGGCTTGAGGGAAAGATCTACGGAAAAGTGCCAAATAATCCATTGGTCCAGGTCGATAAATTGCACGTCTGGTACCGAACAAAAGCTCAGGCAAAACAACAGAACCATCTTGAGGCGGAACTTGCAGTAACCGGATTTGACGAGATCGTTGCCGGACTGACCGAAGCTGAGGCCCGATATGAATCCCAGCGTTGTTATTCGTGCGGAAATTGTTTTGAATGCGACGGCTGTTTTGGAGCGTGTCCCGAGCACGCCATTATCAAACTAGGCCCGGGGCAACGTTACAAATTTAACTTCAACCTTTGCACCGGGTGTGGAGTTTGTTACGAACAATGTCCGTGTCACGCGATCGACATGGTAGCCGAACCGGAGGCTGCAAAATGAGACCAGACAAACAACAAGCAGTCACGCTCGATGGTAACGAGGCGGCCGCCTATGTGGCATACCGTGTGAACGAAGTGTGTGCTATCTACCCGATCACTCCTTCGTCGGCAATGGCGGAGTTTGCCGATGAGTGGTCGGCGAAGGGCGTTAAAAACATTTGGGGCAATGTTCCCGAAGTTATCGAGATGCAGAGCGAAGCCGGCGCGGCCGGGACCGTCCATGGTGCTCTGCAGACAGGATCTCTAACGACCACATTTACAGCGTCACAAGGCTTGATGTTGATGCTGCCTAATATGTACAAGATCGCCGGGGAACTCACTGCCGCAGTATTTCATGTTGCAGCCAGGTCCTTGGCGGCTCAGGGCCTGTCGATATTCGGAGACCATCAGGACGTGATGGCTGCCAGAACTACCGGTTTTGCTTTGCTGTCGTCAGCAAGTGTTCAAGAAGCGCACGATATGGCTTTGATCGCACAAGCGGCGACGCTCAGATCGCGGATCCCGTTTATTCATTTCTTTGACGGATTCCGGACTTCTCATGAGGTGAACAAGATCGATCTTTTATCGGACGAGATGATCCGCGCAATGATCGATGATGATCTGGTTTTCGACCATAGAGGCCGTGCACTGAATCCTAACAACCCATTTATCCGTGGCACCGCTCAAAATCCGGATGTTTATTTTCAGGGACGCGAAACGGTTAACCCTTTCTACGCAGCCGTGCCGGAAATACTTAAAGACGAGATGCAGAAATTCCGCGATCTCACTGGGAGGCCGTATGCTCCCGTAAAGTATTACGGCTCTCCTGACGCAGAGAAAGTCGTTGTGATAATGGGTTCCGGCGTAGAAACGGCGACGGAAACAGCGGCCTTCATGTCTCGAAACGGTAAGAAAGTGGGCGTTATTCAGATAATGCTTTACCGACCATTTCCAACCGATGACTTTATTGCCGCTCTACCGGAAAGCACCAAAAACATAGCGGTGTTGGACAGGACAAAGGAACCCGGTGCGTCCGGTGAGCCTCTCTATCAGGATGTGATGATCACGCTGATGGAGGCCGTGACGAAGGGAAAATTAGCGTCGGTGCCTTGCATTGTTGGCGGCCGGTACGGTTTGTCGTCGAAAGAATTTACCCCGGCAATGGTCAAAGCGGTATTCGACGATCTGAGATCTGAAACACCAAAAAATCATTTCACGGTTGGGATCATTGATGACGTTGGGCATACGAGTCTCGATGTCGATAGCGGTTTTCAATTAGACGAATCGGATTGGACACAGGCATTGTTCTTTGGTTTGGGAGCGGACGGAACGGTCGGTGCCAACAAGAACAGCATTAAGATCATCGGCGAGAACACCGATCTTTCGGCACAGGG
>CAZGSC010000230.1:0-3262 GCA_964528325.1 uncultured Chloracidobacterium sp.
TGCCCTGCGTATGGCACTCAGGCTCCCGGTTGTCATTTCGGGGCGAACCGAGGACGGCTCGGCATGGAGCGAGCCAACAGAAACCGACGATATTTCGACTCTCGGAGCCCTTTTTCAATTAAATCAACCTATTACTGCGGGCGACAGTGTCAAGATACGCGCGCATCGGCCAAACGGAACGCCCGTCGAGGTCAAGGCGAACGTTGTGCGTGTCGTTCCGGCAAATTTCGGTACTTCACGTGTGGGCGTTTCTATCGAAGAGTCAAAAGAAAGCTGGCTGCGTCTCTTTGTTGCCTGGATCGCCGATGACAATGTCGTCGAAGGCGTGGACGAGTAGATTAAATTTTTTTCAACGCAAAGACGCCAAGACGCAAAGTTTATGAATTGGTTTCTTTGCGTCTTTTGTTTCTATGTGACTTTGTGTTAGAAATTCCTGACTATGTCTAATTACGAAACTATCACGGTCGAAAAGCGAGGGCGTGTTGCCTTTCTGACGATAAATCGTCCGGACAAACTCAACTCGCTCAGCAAACAGGTTCATGCAGAGGGTGTCGCGGCGCTTGATGAATTAAAAAAGGATGATGGCGTTCGTGTTTTGGTGATTACCGGCGCGGGCGAGAAATCGTTCATCGCCGGTTCGGACATCAAAGAATTTGACGGTGAAACTCCGGTCACTCAACGCGATCTTTTTCAAGAAAGCTCGCTCTATAACTCGATAGACTCGTTTCCAAAACCGGTCATTGCCATGGTCAATGGGTTCTGCCTTGGCGGCGGCAATGAGCTGGCGATGGCATGCGACCTGCGCATGGCGAGCGAAACGGCGCGATTTTCGCAGCCTGAGATCAATCTTGGCATCATTCCCGGCGGCGGCGGAACTCAGCGACTGACAAACCTGGTAGGCGAGGGCCGCTCGATGGAAATGATATTGACTGGCGATATGATCGACGCCGCAACGGCTGAAAAGATCGGGCTAGTCAATCACGTTTACCCAGCCGAACAACTCGAAGCCGAGACGATGAAGCTTGCCGAAAAGATCGCCGAAAAGGCCCCTATTGCCCTAAAGCTTTGTAAGGAAGCCGTGAAATTTGCCTCACGCTCAAATCTGGACGAAGGGCTTCGGCGCGAGGTCGATCTATTTGCGATCTGCTTTTCGACCGAAGACAAAAAGGAAGGCGTAGCAGCATTCTTAGAAAAACGAAAGCCGGAATTTAAAGGCAAATAGCCGTTCGATTAGATAGAAGAAACTTGACGGGTTCGGTCTTTTTCGCTAAATTCAAAGTTCCCGATATGGGGACGTAGCTCAGCTGGGAGAGCGCTGCAATGGCATTGCAGAGGTCAGGGGTTCGATCCCCCTCGTCTCCACCAAGTATTTCTAAAGAAAAACAGGCTGAGAAGCCTGTTTTTTCATTTGTGAGTGTGTATCAGACGATCTTGTTTCAGAAAGGATCAATCGACAGGCAGGCCACTTGGTAAGATCTCTACGTTACCATTGGCTGAGCTTACCTGCAGGTCGCCTTCGTTGAGCAGAATTCGTTCCCAGATCAGCGGCGAGGAGGAACCCGGTTCTCCGATGGTAATGAATCTAAGTCGGAGTAGGACGCCGTTGCCATCGATCGGCATTGGGCCGTAAACAGCTACTCGTAATATGCCTGGTTCGTCCGAGTTAAAAACAGTGTGAAGCCCTCGGCTGACAGTGCCGGCAACATCGACTGCGTCGGCATTTGGCTGAATGACCGCAGGATCGTATCTGAGATCGAATTCGTAGGATATGATGCCTTTATCCGCAATTCCATCAACTCCTATTTGAACAATTGCCTCGTTGCCGGCAGACGTCACAAGTTCCGGTGCGGTGACGGCTATGCTTTTCCCGGGTCCGTCCAAATTCACGGGCCGAGCTCCTGTGTTCGCCCAGTTTCCCGACACCTCGCCCATCAACACCGCCGAATAGTCCTCGTCTGCAATGTTAGAACTTGCCATCAGATAGTTTCGGTTAACGGGACTAAATCGCCAGGTTCCGGCTGATCCGAACGGTGAAGAATTGATGGTGTAACGTGCAATCTGCGCCGCGTCGAACGAATTCACGCTGCCGTTTCCGCTCACATCCGCGGCAAGTTGCTGAACACCGGTGAAGGTAGTGTGGCCTGTCACGAATTGAGCTATTCTTGCGGCATCGAATGAATTTATTGCGCCATTTTGGCCGCCAGTTTTTGACGGGGTAACGATGTATGAACCGATTCCGACGCCTAGCGAATAGGTCCCATTCGGAAAAGTGCTCAAAGCAAAGGATGGAGGCGACCCAACGCCGCTTATAAGCACATTTGAAACAGTACGCGGAGTGGATGAACCAACGGCATTGCCGTAGGTAACGGTTCCGTTGACAAAAGATACAGGTGTCGCGGTCGGTGTAAATGTCGGCGTAAAAGTTGGTGTTATTGTCGGTGTAAATGTCGGTGTCGGTGTGAAAGTCGCCGTTGGTGTATTTGTCGGCGTCGGAGTACCCGGCACAGATGATGGGATCACGACAAATGCTCCAAACTGCGGAAGCGTAGTAGGTGGCGTATATGTTGACCCAACCGGCATTGCGACCGTCGCCGAAGCGCCGCCAAGCGGAAGGCTGATCGTTGGAGAGGCTGCATTATAGACGCCGGCCGCTACTGCCGCACCGCTGTAATTGAAAGCGTTTCTTATTGTGAATGGCTGGCCGTTCATGAGGCCCGCGGTGCTCAGGTTCACATTGATCGACGGGGAATTTGACGAGATGTAAACCGTGATGTTCGCCCGTCCCGACAGATATGTATTCGGCCTGACTATAACGGTGTCTGGCAGAGCGGCCGCATTGATAGTACTTACAGCATCAAACCCGGTTGACGACTTCCACTGAGCAAATGTCTGGTTCAAATGGTTCGTAACATTGCCGAATTTATATGCATTAGCGGCCGTCGCATAGTAGGTGTTGTTATCAATGGTGTAGGGAAGTTCCGATGACTGAATATTTATTCCAACAGAGCCGACAGAGTAGAACTTATTCTCACTTACCGTCACATTCGCCACATCAGTTAGTTCCAGGCCTACATTTTGGCCTCCTACGAAAAAATTCTTTAGAATACGCCCATTATCCACACCTGATCCATATCCGAAGTGGACGTTGTAAGCGTTGAAACTGTGAGGATGGAAGAGGTAGTTGTTCTGTATCAGAATATCAGTGATCCTCTGGGTCTCGGTGCCTACCAGGAGATTGTAATGACGCAGATCATATCCTAAA
>CAZGSC010000231.1:0-3185 GCA_964528325.1 uncultured Chloracidobacterium sp.
CATACGTCACGTCCAGTTCGCAGGAAATATTCGCATCGTGTAAATAACCACAAGCCTGGCAGCGGGCATTTTCCTTGAGATAACCGGCCTTTTCCCTGATCTGAACGAGCTTTTCTATCGCGTCTTGCGGCAAGTCATTTGCTCCGCCGAGTGCTTTTGCCAAAATTGCGATCCTTGCAGTGTGTTCGAGTGTTTCCAACCGATCGAACGCCTGCCAAAGATCTTCGCCATATGCAACGGCTCCGTGATTCGCCATAAGCAAAGCATTGTGATGAGTGACAAAAGGCTTCATCGCCTCGGTCAGTTCGTTTGTCGAAGGCGTTCCGTAGTCGGTCAGAGGCACACATCCAAGCGTCAGTATAACTTCAGACAATATCGGTTTATCTATCGCCAGCCCGGCAACCGCGAACGCCGTTCCGTGCGGCGGATGTGCGTGACACACGGCCTTTATGTCCGGCCGCATCTTATAGATCAAGAGATGCATCGCAAGCTCCGACGAAGCACGCTTGTCTGACAAAGGCTTGCCGTCCATGTCGGTCAAAGCAAGGCAATCTTCGGTCATGCGGCCTTTGCAGGTCATCGTCGGCGTCGCGAGCACGGTGTTCTCGTCAAGCCGGACGCTGACATTGCCGTCGGAAGAGACAACGTAGCTGCGTTCATAAAGCAGACGTCCGATCTCGACAATTAGTTTTCGAGCGGAAAACTCATCCATAATTAGGCATAAACAGGAAACCACAGATTAACACATCCACTTGGACGGCGTTAACCTGTGGCCTTGAATTACTTCAAATAATTATTTTGCGTGTACGCTATGCGGCTTTACCGGCCTTGGGGGTAAAGGTGGCAATACAGGAACCTCAACGCTCTGCGAATTTAAAAACTCATCGTTAAATTCAAGCCCTTGGTCAAATTCACTAGCGCCAGTCCCATTGCGGAGCCGCAAATTCTCTTCACGAAGCTGCTCATTCTCAATACGCAATTCGCGCATCTCATGACGGCATTTCCCGCGGGAACCAAAACGCGGAGCCCCAATGTTAACAAAAAAACTCGCGATAAAAAGTCCTAGTGCGAATGTCCCCAAAAACGGCAATGCTCTCTTTAACAACCCGATATTCCCCATGATCTTACCTCTCTAATACTACTTAACTACGTCCGCTGCCGGCTGTCGGTTTCAACTGATTTACTGGCTGGGCCAGAAAATATGAAAGACTCTCGAGCGATGTCGTCAGATCGATCGTTTTCAATTTCACATCGCTGGGTGTCTTCAGTGCAACCGGAGCAAAATTCATCACCGCTTTTATGCCGGCTTTTATCACCCTTTCCAAGGCATTTTGGGCGTTTACAGCCGGAACGGCGATCACCGCGACTTCTATCTTATCCCTTTTGACGACAGCCGCAAAATTTTTGATGTCCAGAATCTCAACATTGCCAACTTTTTTTCCGATCTTCTTCGGATCGGCGTCAAAAAGCGCCGCGACCGTGAAATTTGCCTTACGGAAACCATAGTAATCCGCAAGTGCGGTGCCTAACCGGCCTGCCCCTATAATGCAGACACTATGCTCCTTATCAAGTCCGAGAATGTGGACAAGATGATCCCGAAGAGCCTCTACTTTATAGCCGACCCCGCGAACTCCGAATTCGCCGAAATACGCCAGATCTTTCCGTATCTGAGCGGAATTTAGATGAAAGCGGTCCGCTAACACCTTTGACGACACAGTCTTAGCACCTGCGGCAGCAAGATCGTTCAAACAGCGCAGATAAACACTCAAGCGATTGGTCGTAAGCTCTGAGATCTTTTCTGATTTCATTCATAACAAATAAACCAGATTGTGAAAACGCCTGCAAGGCTCGCGATAAGTTTTGATGTTCCACATTGTTCCATTTGCTCCGGAACGGAACAGCTCACATTGCGATGTTTTGCGATTTGCTTTACAATTCCTGTTTCAGCTGTGAAACAATGATAGCTTATCTATCCGGCAAACTTCTCGAAAAACACACCAACGCCGCGATCATCGACGTCGGTGGCGTCGGCTATGAAGTGTCGATACCGCTTTCGACATTTTACGAGCTCGGCGATGTCGGCTCCGAAGTCAGCCTGCGGATCTACACCAGCGTCCGCGAAGACGCGATCCAGCTTTTTGGCTTCAAGACGCTGCATGAGCGTGAGCTTTATCTGAGGCTGATCTCGGTCCAGGGCATCGGTGCAAAATCTGGCATCACGATGCTGTCCGGAATGAGCGCCGACGAAATAATAACGGCTATCCGCAGCAATGATCTGGCCAGACTGACATCTATTCCCGGCGTCGGACGAAAAACGGCAGAGCGGCTTGTCATCGAGCTACGCGACAAGGTCGGCGAAGTGTCCGGCGGCGGCTCGGCACTCGATGCGTCTTCGCAAAAAACAGTACCGACTGATACGGTTTTCGACGACGCTCTGTCGGCACTGATCAATCTCGGCTACCAGCGAAACGCCGCCGAAAAGGCCCTCAACCAAGCGGCTCAGGAAGGCACTGAAATATCAGTTCAAAAACTGCTTCGCCGGGCATTGCAGGTGCTGGCCAAATAGCGCGATCAATGCTCGAACTCGCACGACAAATTCGCGGTGACCTTGCAACGCTCGACCGCCACACCGTATTTGCATTTGTTTATGCCGCAGTTGGACTGACTTGCATTTCATATTTCAAAAATCCCGATTATCTGGACGCGATACTTTTCCACACGCAATTTGCCGACATTGGCGTCGAGGCTGCTCATCCAACCAACAATAATCTCTACGGCCTGATCTGGTGGGTTTTCGTGTCGGTAACATTCTATTTTGTCGTGCCGGCATTGTTCATCAAGTTCGTACAAAAACGAAAACTGAGCGAGATCGGCCTCGCTTTTACTATCGAAAAAGGCTTTGTAAAACTGCTTTTCAAATGCGTTGTCATAATGCTGCCGCTCATTTATCTGATGTCGTTGACGGCAGGATTTTCGGCAAAATACCCTTTCCTGAAGGTCTATAACGGTGCTCCGTATCTGAGCACGACTTTGCTGATCTGGGAACTCGTCTATTTCTTTCAGTTCTTCGGCCTCGAATTCTTTTTTCGCGGCTTTTTGCTTCATAGTTTCAAACCTTCGCTTGGATTTTACTCGATCTTTGCAATGACAGTTCCCTATACGATGATCCATTTCCAAAAACCGAT
>CAZGSC010000232.1:0-3161 GCA_964528325.1 uncultured Chloracidobacterium sp.
AAATGAAAGGAGCAGTGCAAAGCTCTGCCGCATTAAAACACGGCGTTCAGCTCCTACACTTTTATTTATTAACTTTTCCCTTTTCACTACTATTTTATCGTCTCTTTTCTGCCGCGAGTCTGCCGGAACTCGCATCTGTTACATATGAACGGGAATTCTTAAGGACTTCCTCAGCTTCCGGTCCCGTTTTTGCTTTTGGATTGGCAGCAAGGAATTTTTCTTTCGCCATATCGATGGGCATCATGCTCATCGTTCCGGTCTTCTCATCCTTGCGGCCGTGTATCCAAGTGTCTTCCCACTGCTTTTTGAGCTCATTGTACTCGGCAGCCGGAGCCTGCAATTCCAAATTTACCCGCCCCTTTTCCGAGTCAACACCGAAACCCGGCGCGGCCTGCAATCGCGGCTCAGGCGGCAGGCGCTCCCGGTCGGACATCGCCATTGGATTCTTTTCGTTGTCCGGCACTTTCCAATAATCATTCAACGTTCCCAGAAACGCCCACATCAGGCCGAAGGTAATAACGATCAACAGAAAGAGCCCAACCGTGAAACCGATTATGCCCTTAAACTGTATCTCGTTCTGCTCGTACGGGATGTTAAGGTCGATGGCGCTGTCCGAATGTTTCTTTGATGACATATCTTAATCCAATGTCCTAGTGTCCCCTGCCGTGTTCGATGGCTCCTTCCAAATAAGGGTCTTTGACAGGCACCAACGGACGCTTCATTAACTCGCCAAAGAACCACCACAGCCAAATGCCTCCAACCGCGACCGGTGCGACCAGATCCATCCAGCTTACATAAAATCCACCCTGATCAAGACCGCCGGGCATAACACGGTTACTCGGGCCGATCAGGTAAAACATATCAACGACACGCATTACAAGAATAAATATAGCCAACGTAGCCAACCACCTTGCCTTTCGCTTGAAATCCTGCTGCAGCAAAACAAGGAACGGGAATGCAAAATGGAACGCGATCAGGCCTATCCCGACATAGCCCCAGCCTCCTTTCATGCGTGTCAGCCACCAGCCAGTTTCTTCCGGCAAATTCCCGGCCCAGATGATCAAAAACTGTGAAAAATTGAAGTATGCCCAGACCATCGTCAAAGCAAGCATCAATTTACCGAGATCGTGAAAATGCCTTTTTCCGACCACTCCGTCCATCGGAGCCTTGTCAGACAAAAAGCTGAGGATGGTAACAACAAAGCAAAAACAGCTTAATGCCCAACCCGCGACAAACAGCAGTCCCCAGATAGTTGAAAACCAATACGCATCAAGCGTAAGCATCCAGTCGACGGCCGCAAAGGTCACAACAAGAGCGTAGATAACAAGCACCGGACCGGAAAATCGGGACATTCGCTCAAGAACAAGTCGTGATTCTTCGACTGTATTAGTTTCGTCCTGCTTCGCTGACCACTTGTTGAGCAGGTAAACCATTACCCCCAAAAGAGCAAAGTATATTAGCGAACGAACAACCCAGAACCAAGGCGTCATATAAATGCCGCGATGTTCCATTATGTGATCCGTCGGCGGCAGGATCGTCCATTCGTAAACCTTATGGGAATAGACGCCGATCGCCAACGGGATGAACATCAGGAAGATCAATGGCAACGTCCGCGATCCGGCTTCGAGCATCCTGCGAATAACGACGCCCCAAGCTCCGCCCGTTAGATATTGCAACATCAAAACGCCAAGAGAGCCGATACCAATGCCGCCCCAGAAAATAAATCCAAGCAGCCACGATCGCAGAGCTTGCTCTGTGTTGAAATACGCTCCGACCGCCAAGACTACCAACGCGATGCCGCCAATGCCCAGTGCGAGAGCTCTCAGTCGACTGATCTCTTTCGGAGCCATGTAATTGCCGAGATTCGCCATTTACTGATGTCCTCCGGGAGTGCCGCCGGGCTCGCCTGTCTTGTGCGGCTCGGCTTTTGTTTCGATCTTTGAATTCATCTTCAGATTCTCATCCGGATTCTGGCTTACCTGAAGCGCCCGGATATAGGCTACTATCGCCCAGCGATCTGCCGGCTGGAGCTGATACGCGTAGCTGCTCATCCTGCCCCAACCATTTGTCATCACGTCAAAGAAATGACCGACCGGAGCATTTCGCAAACGGTCGTCGTGATAAGTCGGCGGCTTCGGAAAGCCTCGACGAACGATCATTCCATCTCCATTACCGCCCGGACCATGACAGACAATGCAATGGATATTGAATCGCTCCTGGCCGCGATCGACCAGTTCCTTTGTGACCGGAACAGGAAATTCATCGATATCGTTCGGGAAGCTTGTGACGAGCGTATTGCCGGACGCATCGATGGTTGTTGCAACCGGTGCATTCAGATTTGGATTATCGATCTTACCTGTATAAAAAGCTTTGTTGTCATGCAGTTGGCCGCGTGCCACAGTTCCGTCCGGCATGTCTCGCGAAGCCCTTTTGTCACTAAAAAAGTCACTTTTCTTATACGCCTTATATCGCGGTTGGTCCTGCATATCAAACCGGACGCCGCAACCGGCAGCCAGTAAACAATAAGCGGTAAGCAGAAGGAAGATTGACCTATTCTTCGACATCAAAGACCTCCTGTCCGCCCAGGCCTTCCATAAAGGTTCGGGTCTTTTCGTAGTCGTACTTCGGATCGGCCGATTCGATGATAAGAAAGAACTTTTCACGTGTCGCCAACGCAAATCTTGGCACATTGAAAACTGGATGATACGGCGACGGTAATCCATTAAGGAAAAGCATTCCAAAAACAGCCGTAAATGCCGAGAACAGGATCGTCAATTCGTATGCAGGTGGAATAAATGCCGGAAGACTGAAATGCGGCCTACCGCCGACGATTATCGGCCAATCGATCACATGCACAAAGTACTCGAGCCCGATTCCGGCCATCAGCCCCGTAATACCGCCTGCGAAGATCAAATACGGCAAAATACTCCGCTTGATGCCGAGAGCTTCGTCGATCTCGTGAAGCGGGAACGGCGAAAACGCATCGGTCTTGACATAGCCCGCGTCACGAACGAGCCGCGCGGCATCGACAAGCTCGGTCGCCGTGTCAAACTCTGCCATTATCCCGTGAAGATTTTCCTTCATACTCAACTACTGCTTCTGCAAACCCGTTTTCGTTATTATCGAAGCTTCCTGATACTCGTCGTAATCAGTATTTATTT
>CAZGSC010000233.1:0-3157 GCA_964528325.1 uncultured Chloracidobacterium sp.
CTAAAACGACTTAACATCGCCAAGACCAAGTCCCTTGCTCTCGACCAGTAAGATTAACTCTGCTCTTCGTTTCTCAACATCATCCTTGGCGTTCTGCTTGGTTGCATATTGCCAGGTTTTACTTGCCTTGTTCGCCCGTTCGTCTGTATAGATCAGCCGGAGCGTCCAGGTTTTTTCGATCCGGCCGGTATCGCCTCCCTTCTTGCCACGATTGAATATTGACTGATAAATTTTCATAAAATTCCTTTCGAAATGCGTTTGTTGGACTAGATGTTGGACTGTGTTGGACTAGCTTCCGTGATATAGTATGACAAATTGTGCAATTCCGTGCAAGCAAGCCGAAGGGCGATGTTTACGTACATATCCAGCCACAGGGGGTCACGAACCCCTTACGGTCAGAGTAGCTATTTAGTTAGTGTAGTTCTCTCCGAAGGAAGAAGTCGCAGGTTCAAATCCCGCCGCGAGTACTATTATTTTTCTACATTTCGATAGAATTACTATGAATGGATCGCTGCAAAACTGGAAACATTTGGTGGGCGTATTTTTCTTTAACCTAATTTTCATTGGGGGCGGTTTTTCAACGGCTCATGTTTTTGCTCAGCAGCGTATCGAAAATAAACTCACGCCCCGCGAAATTGCACAACAGACGTTGCCCTCAACTGTTTTACTTGTTATGAGCAATGGCAATACGAAGACAGTAAAATCGGGCAGTGGTTTTTTTGTCGCAGAAGATGTCGTCGCAACCAACTTTCATGTGATTGAAGAATCGACCGAAGGTTATGCCAAAATCTACGGACAAGAAAAGGCATATGAGATTTTGGGTATTGTCGGAACCGACGAGAAAAATGATTTGGCGTTGGTAAAAATCAAAGGAATCTCAGGCAGCCCATTGAAGTTGAACGCAGATGACTCAATCTCAATCGGTGATGAAGTATTTGCAGTCGGGAACCCTGTAGGGCTTGAGGGTACTTTTTCACAGGGAATCGTTAGCGGTGTCAGGAATACTGCTGATACCAAACTGTTGCAAATTACAGCCGCTATTTCACACGGAAGCAGTGGCGGGGCGATCCTAAATAATAGGGGTGAGGTTGTTGGCGTCGCCTTTGGGGGGGGGTGAAAGTGGGCAGAACCTGAATTTTGCCATACCCGTTTCGATGCTACGTTCTTTGATCGCTAATCCAAGATCAATCAACGCCCTATCCAGCATTCAACGTATGGGAAAACCAAAGGCTGGCACAACTAGAAAAAATCTGATAGGGATTGAGTTGGTTTATATCCCGCCAGGCGGTTTTATGATGGGCTCGACAGACGCCGAGATAGACGCGGTCTTGAATGAATGCAATACTCGGGACGGCAACTGCAAACGCGAATGGTATTCACGCGAACAGCCGAAACACAAGGTGATAATCTCTCAGGGTTTCTGGATGGGTAAATACGAAATAACTCAGGGACAGTGGCAAGCGGTGATGGACAATAACCCGAGTCTGTTCAAAGACTGCGGAGCAAATTGTCCAGTTGCGAGCATAAGTTGGGATGACATTCAGATTTTTCTGAAACGATTGAACGCTAAAAATGATGGCTTTGAATATAGTCTTCCGAGTGAGGCTCAGTGGGAATACGCCGCTCGAGCCGGGACAACAACGGCATTTGCATTTGGTGATAGCCTGAATTTGAGCCAGGCAAATTACAACACTGGATTAGTCAATAAAATCAAGCCGGTGGGGTCTTATATGCCAAATGCTTGGGGCCTGTATGATATGCATGGGAATGTTTGGGAGTGGGTGGAAGACATTTACAATTCAAGTTACCAAAATCTACCGGTCGATGGAACAGCAAATGTAAGTGTCGGGGACTCAAGCACCCGAGTTGAGAGGGGCGGGGGGTTCCAAAACCCTACTTCCGCCTGTCGGTCTGCTTTCCGCTCTTGGTACTCCTCGACCGATCGTTTTGGCGACCGCGGCTTTCGGGTTGCTGCACGCCCCCGTTAGGGTGTCCTACATGAGCGCTTTATAAAGATTCAAATAATGCAGAAGACAAAGCAGGTTTGATCATGTCGCACCTACCTCAAGGCCAACTCGATCTGTAAAGCGAAGGAGGCTACGTATAATTGTTTATGCCATCGCTCCCTAAAGAACCGCAACCCGATGTACTTCCCGAGATTAGCCGACCACATCATCCATCGCTATGGCTTTACGCAATTCTTCTAGTTCTTTCGGCAATTCTGATTTGGATTGCTTTTTGTCTTCAGGAAAGGCCCGATTGGCCTTCTCTTCTACTCAACATTGCAGCCGGCCTTATCGGTGCAGTTGTGGTCTTGCTTTTTGTTGAGAAACGAATACGCCCAGACGAAATTAAGGCCATTCAACAGATTCCTTTCCCCATATCTCGAGTCGGATGGTTACGGCGACAGTACCTTAAAAGACTATTGCCAGAACTTGAAAGTCGGTTAAAGTTTAGGTTAACAATTCCGGTGTGGGAGCCACTTGAAACCCATGTTCGAGAGGGGTTTGCTTTGCTCGCTCCCCCGGGATCTGGTAAAACTACGTGGCTTCAAATGGTTGCGCGTTCGCTGGTGTCCAAAGAACTATCCAACTCTGCGGAAGGGCGAATACCTGTTATCTTCCCGCTACGGGAATGGAGAGATGAGCACTCTCTCGAAGAAGCACTGCTTGGATTTGTATTGTCCTTCTGTAAATGCAGCAAAAAAACATTCAAAAAAATCCTCTCGTCCGGAAAATGCGTCTTGATTTTTGACGGATATGACGAACTGTCCGATAAACGCTCGGCTAATTTCTTGCATGAAGTTGCCGTTCTCAAGGCGAAGTCTCCCTCTCTGGCATGCTCCGTCACGTCCCGTCCCCAGTTGGGGCATCGACTGGAGCCTGTCTTCGGAAAGAGTGTGGAACTGCCCCGTCTTACAGACGAGCAGATTGAGGAAATTAATCGTCTCAGGGACCTGAGGCGAATTCTCTCAAACCATTGATAGTAGACCAAATTTTAGCTTGGCGAGCCGATATTCGATACTAACGACTCGGAAATACAGGCAAATGAAAAGGCAGACAAAGAGCGGTTCACGATACAAGAATGTTGTAGCGTCCGCTTTCGCCTTGGGTAAGTTCCAAAGGAAGAAGTCGCAGGTTCAAATCCCGCCGCGAGT
>CAZGSC010000234.1:0-3153 GCA_964528325.1 uncultured Chloracidobacterium sp.
CTTTTCCTGACCGCATTGTGGACAAAACATTTACGGTTTCTCCTTTTCGTCCAATAGCCGCGTGGTGTTTTCCGTAACGCTCGCGGGCTGTAGATCGTTGGTATCGCGCCACGAACCTGCAGTTGGTGGAGCATACATTCCCGCCGGAATTGATTGAGCGGAAGGAAGAGCACTTTGGGCCGCACCCGATTGGAGTTCTCCGGGCCACTGTGGAAGTTGGCTGCTGTAAGCGAATGACGGGCGAGAACTTGGCAAAGCGACCAACGAGCCAATGATGATCATCATTGCACCAAAAACTCCGGTAACGGCAATGATGCCGATCAGTTCATCAGGAGCATTTAGAATGCCAAAAAATGCAGTCGCGAACATCGTCAAAAAAATAAACCAAAAAACTCCAAAAAGCACGCCATTCTTTTTTGAAAAAAATGGCTTTTTAAAATTCATCTGTTCGAGTTGAGCAAGCGCAGGTAAAAAACCGCCGTTCGCGACGACCTCGGCCACGATGCTCAGAGGCATCCCGCAACGCGAACAGAATTTCGTTTCGTTCGATATTTGTTGTTGTCCGCAGCCGGGGCAGTGCATCATTTTCTCCGATAATGATCTTAAGGCCTATATCCTAACGAATTCTTACACGAAAAGGTTCGCTATGCAATAGGTTTACAGTCTTGGAAGCTTTTGGTTCGAGATCATTTGAAAAACTGCAAATGCGCGACCCTGAAAATGGGAAGCTGTCATCAGAGTGTCGAGCAGGACATCGATCAGTCGCCGCAGTCGCTCGGGCGCCGGTATTTCACGCGTCAGATCCTGATCTGAAACAAAGAATGCCATTCCTTTCTTTCTAGTAGTTTCGACTTCGTCCAGATACTGCAAAATTTTCTTTGTATCAGCGAATTTCTCCGGAAGGGTCCATTCGAAAGGGTCATCCCACAAGCGCGTCGTTATTCCGCCGAAGTTCTTTTCAACCATCGCAGCTGAGCGAAGTATGTATTCGCCGCAGGAAAACATTGTGATCGAACAGGCAAGTTCACGCGGTTTTGTAAATAATTGATCGTCTGTCAGGCGTGTGAGAAGTTCACGCGAACGCAAATCGAGGGAAAAAAACTCTCGATCAATAGCAGATAGAATATTACCCATAAATAAGGACGGTCGATTGACCGCCCAATTTTAGCACTCAAAAATCCATTCCACGAACTATCGTTTGCGGTAACGTCGGTCTTTTTCGTACATTCCCAAGCCATAGTTGCGTCCCTTCCAGCTAACACCTGAACCTATAATGCCCTTGACTCCAACTTCTGCGCCTTTTTGCGGGACGCTGCCTTCGGATACTATCACCCATAACGAACCAGTTCCGTCGTCAACCTTGTAGGCACCGCCGCCAATGTTTGTGCCGGGAATTAAAAGTCCATAACTGTCACGTACAACACCAGCTATCGCGACTTCCTTATTCTGATATTTCCCGGGATTTGCCTCAATATCCCCAATACTTTGCCGTTCCGGGCAGCCAGTAGAAAATATGCCTATTATCATAATCCCCGCAAATAATACGGCTGATGTAAGTATCTTCACAGTATTTCTCCTTTGTCCGCGAAATCGGGGAAGAATCGGACATATGATAAAGATTCACTTTTGGCCCAAAAGTTTGCCATATTATTAAAATTCTGCAATTCTGAAGACAACACTTTTTCATGTCCGAGCCAGAGTCGCACAATACAACAGGCCAATTTGCGCTTTCTTCAAGCATCGAGGATTGTCGTTGGCATGACCTTCAGGGACAACAGGCGTTTGAGCGCTGGCATTTCGACGCTCTTTCGGACGACGGTCGTGAGGCTCTGGTCATAACTTTTCACGATAATTGTGCTTTTTCGCCGAGGTATTTTCAACAGGGATCCAGAAACGGTAATTCACTTGGCCATACGCAAAAGCTTCCGTCCGTTTCGCTGATCTACGCGGTGGATGGACGACCAGTTTTACGAACAGTTAACGAGTTTACGCAAGAACATTTTTCAGCTGGAAGTGAAGGGGTCAGCTGTTCGATCGGGGAATCATCATTTCACATAAATGCGGCGTCATATGGTAGAGGCTTTGTTCTGAATGTTGATCTGCTAACTACATGGAATCGTAGAATAAAAGCAGAACTGGAATGGTTATCGATAGAGTCTGATCTGTCGCCCGAGGCCGCGGAAGAAGAGAATCAGGAGATTGATGCCTGCTGGAACATTGCGGCTCCGCGGAGCGATGTCAGCGGGCGTATTACGCTGTATGGGCCGCAGGGAACGACGCGTCGTCTGCTCCACTTTCGGGGAACGGGCTATCACGATCACATTAGAAGCAGCCGTTCACTTACTGAAGCCATCGGTTCGCGATATTGGGGACGGGTACATTTTGCAGATTCGACGGCGATCTTTAACTGCCATGATCATGGCGGTCGTCTTCAGCCGTACGCCAAATTATTACTTATCCGTGACGGGGTGATCGATCAGCGTGAGATATCAAATATAGATCGTTTCATAAAGCCGAGTCACGCCTTCAAGGGGCCTGGACTATTGACATTTATTCCGGATGACGAAATTATGTTTCGGATAAAACCAATAAGCGTATTTCAAAGCGGTTTTTTTGAAAGAAAAGCACTGTGCGAAATGACATTGGATCTGCCAGACGGCAAGCCGAGAAAAGCGATTGGAATCACTGAGCTATTAACTCCGGAGTTGATGCGTTCGCGACTTATTAGATGGCTGGCGGATCTGCGTATAGGTAAAAACGGAAAATGCCCAGTCTACTAGCTATTTGAGACGGACAGCAGTTCCATAGGCGAGCACTTCGGTGGCGGCTTGAGAAAACTCGGTCGCGTCGTAACGCATTCCGATGACAGCATCTGCTCCGATCTCGTGAGCGTGTTGGACCATTCGATTGAATGCTTCCATACGTGCCTGTTCGCAAACATGTGCCCATTCTTCAATATTGCCGCCCGCGATCGATTTCAATCCGCCTATAATTCCACGTCCGATCCCGGTAGCCCTGACAACGATACCGCGAACAACGCCGAGGTATTCCGCGATCTCCTTGCCCTGTATTTCGATTCCGGTAGTGACGATCATAATTTTGGTAGCGCCTAGGGGAGTTGAACCCCTCTTTCAAGGTTGAGAACCTCGCGTC
>CAZGSC010000235.1:0-3113 GCA_964528325.1 uncultured Chloracidobacterium sp.
TTCTTTGAGGAGTGCGACCCAGGATTTTAGAGCTTCCTTAAAATTCCCACGAATGCTTTCGATGCCCTCGATCGTCCAGCGAAGGTATTCTTCGGCTTTGTCTTCTTCGATCGATATCTCAGCCTGTTCCGAGAAAACAACGGTTTCACGGATGCTGGCCTTACCAACAGCAAGGTCCGCTCCGATCTGGAGCAGACGTTCAACGGCGATGGGAGAACGCGAGATAGCTTTATGAGTTTTTATTTGACCGCGTTCGATTCGCTTTGCGATGACGACCTCGCCCTCGCGATTGAGGAGCGGAACGACTCCCATTTCGCGTAAATAGAGTCGAACCGGGTCATTTGATTTGTCCAGGACACCTGCCGATAGATCGAGGTCCAGATCGTCGTCATCGGACGACTCTTCTTCCTCGTCATCGAGAGTCAATGTCTGAGCCCGTTCGATCAACTGAGCGTCGGTTTCGGCAACCGAGATATTTGCACCTTCGAGACGTTCAAGTACGTCCTCAAGTTCATCAGGCGACATCATGTTCTCAGGGATCTCGCGATGCAGTTGGTCGAGGCTTAAAAATTTCTTTCGCTTGCCGAGCGCCAGCAGGCGATCCATCAAGTCTTCTTTTTCGTCGTAATCAGGCATATTCTATCAATAAAGGCGTTTGATTATATTTTTGGTTAAATCGTTGTTCGTTATATATTTACTACGCCTAAAGCACCGTAAATGTTCAAAAAACGGCGGCGAGTTTAAAAAAGGAAAGTATATCACAACTCAGAGATCCGGCGCTGAAGTTCACGGCGTATTTTTTCAAGCTCAAGCTGCTCAAAAGTGAGCTGATTAAAAAGTTCGGCATCGTTCGCACTTTCGGCCAGTGTTGCCTCGCGGCTGATCTCCATGATCCGGTTGGCGATGGCCATATTTCTCAGGCTGAAAACGCAATTTTCAGCCTGATGCAGTACGTCGTCGATCGCATCATCTTTTTCACGCCGCGGCTTGCCGGCCAGCAGTTCGCGTGCAAGCTCCAGCGAAGTGTCGTCATCGCCGATATGCTCAAGAAGCGTCGGGATATCGATCTCCTGCTGTGCCTCGCGAGCCGCCATGAATGCAGCGAAAAACTCGGCCGTGGCAACATTCTCATAATCGCTCGGCTCAAGCTGCGGCAAGATTATGTCCTGAAGTTCACGGTCGAAGATCAGCAATTCGAGCAGACGGCGTTCGGCTACTGTGACCTTTGCACGCGCTGCACGCGAGACCTTCTGCGTAATATTCGGCGTTTGCCCATGATCGGCATTTTTGAGGGATGCCCACAATTCCCGTCGCAGGCCGGCATCCTCGATATGAAAAAAAGTCATCGCCTGATCAAAACTTTCGCGGCGTTGAATATTATTTCTGATCGCCGAGATCACAGGCAGAAAATCCTCGATGGCGTCGGCCTTTTGCTTTGCGTTATGGAGATTTCGATCTTTTACAGACGCATCGAGAGCAAAGCGTATGAAGCCGGCTGCTTTACCGCGGCGTTCATTGTATATATCGACACCGTTCTCACGGATAAAATCGTCGGGGTCTTTGCCGTCGGGCAGCACCAGTACCTTTATGTCGAATTCCTGCGGCAGCAGATGTTCGATGGCTCTGCGTGCGGCCTTAATTCCCGCAGGATCACCGTCGTAATTGATGACAATGCGATCGGTAAATCGATGCAAAAGCTTTGCCTGCTGATCGGTAAACGCCGTGCCGAGGCTGGCCGCGACGTTGGTAACACCAAATTGATAAAGAGCGATCAGGTCGAGATAGCCTTCGACAAGAATGGCAAATTTCTTTTGCCGAATGTCGTTTTTCGATTGGAAGAGTCCGTAAAGATGATCGCCCTTTGTGTATGCAGGCGTTTCAGGTGAATTGAGATATTTCGGCTCATCAGAACCCATCGCACGGGCTCCGAAGGCGATCGCGTTGCCGTTCACGTCCAAAACAGGGAACATTATCCGCCCACGAAAGCGGTCAAAAACGCGGTCTTTTTCTTCATTTACAGAAACAAGCCCGCTTTGCTCGATCAGCTTTTCGTCAATGTTCTTTTCGCGAAGAACGTTCAGCAAACCGTCCCATTTATCCGGAGAAAATCCAATGTGAAACGCCCGCTGCGTTTCTTCGGATATGCCGCGTTTGGTCAAATATTCTCGGGCGGCTTTTGCCTTTGCGTTTTCAGCCTGCAGTTCTGATTCCCAAAATTCGAGAGCGATCCTATTTAGCTCGATGATCTCGTCGGCGAGTTTCTTCTTTTCTTCTTTTCTCTTTTTGTTGATCTCGTAGTTTCTATCGTCGATCGGCTCGGGCAGCATCACGCCGCTGATCTCTGCGACGCGTTTTATAGCTTCGGGAAAGCTCAAGCCTTCCATTTCCATCAAAAAGTTATAGACGCTTCCGCCCTTGCCGCAGCCGAAGCACTTGTAAAATCCTTTCGAGGGATTGACCGAGAACGACGGCGTTTTTTCCTGATGAAACGGACAACACGCCATCCAGTTCGCTCCTTTTTTCTTCAGATCCTGAGCATACGGCTGTATTATTCGCACAATATCAGCACGGTTTTTCAGATCATCGATGACGTATTGGTCGTAGAGCATTACTGTTTCAGCTCAGCAATTGTAGCGCCGTTACCGCCTTGATTTGACGAGGCGAATTCGAACTTTTTCACTAGCTCGCTGTTCTTTAGAAAATGATGGACATAGTTCTTTAGTGCTCCGGTGCCAAAGCCGTGGATGATGCGAACTTGGGGCGTGCGGGCCATGTAGGCTTCGTCGATGAAGCGGTCAAGCTCGTATTCGGCGTCGGCGGTGGTTTTGCCGATCAGGTTTAGTTCGGTACAGATGTCCGATGTCTCACGTCCAAGGTCCAAGGCCGATTGCGCTTTTCCGGCTTTTGGCTTTTGGCTTTGGACTTTCGACTCAGGTGTGGCGACGAGTTGTAAGTCGGCGACCTTTTCGCGGAGACGCAGACGGCCGACGAGGACTTCGGCGACGTCTTTGTCCATACGTTCTATGGTGCCAATGTTGCCGAAACTCGTTATCACTTTTGAACCTACGGAGAGAACCACCCCGTCAGCCGAAACGGCAGCCACCCCTCCTTCG
>CAZGSC010000236.1:0-3082 GCA_964528325.1 uncultured Chloracidobacterium sp.
CCGGATCGCGGTCATAATTGCTGTATGCAGCACTAAAGGTGTACTCGCCTTTTCTAAGGGTTTGACCATCATAAACGGTAAACAAACCCGTTGGGCCGCCCACTGGGCCTCCGGTCCCGACCGTCGGGGCCGTATTTCTATCGTCCTTGTCGGATCGTTTCTGGGCCGATACCGCGAATACAAGCGTTAGTAAGATCAACGTAACGATGTACGCTTTCATAGCCAGTTTCATCACATTCCTCCGCCGAAAAGAAAAAATTTAATATCAATACGCAGCTTTGAGAACTGTTTCTCAGTTGTTATTTCAAAAAGCCGCCCAATTACAGCACACGCAACAGTTACCTATCAAAAGGGTAAGGTCATGCGTGGCTAAAACAAGATAAGTCCATATCTTAAGTTAAGTTTATAACGGAGTACTACCTTAAAGTCAATTAATAACTTTAATTCTCCCCGCTAAGACCTTAACCCACATCTTACCGAAAATCAAGCCTTATCAACAAAATAACCGCTGTTTTAAGCGTAGATACCGCGCATTCTTGTGTCATACGCGACACGGTCGATCGCAAGCATGTAGGCCGCCGTTCGAGTGTCGACATCGTGCTTTGTTGCGTAGTGGCAAAGCTCGTTAAAACTTGCCACCATCTTATCTTCGAGTCGTGCATTCACCTCGGCCTCGGACCAGAAGTATCCGATGCGGTCCTGAACCCACTCGAAATAGGAAACAGTCACGCCGCCGGCATTTGCAAGGATATCGGGAATAACGAATACCCCTTTATCGTGCAGAATCTTATCAGCTTTTGGCGTCGTCGGGCCGTTTGCACCTTCGGCAAGGATCTTGCACTTGATACGGTCGGCATTTTCCGATGTTATCTGGTTTTCCGTAGCGCAGGGTGCCAGAACATCACATTCGATCTCCAAAAGAGCCTTGTTGTCTACATGATCGGCATCCGGGTAGCCTTCCAGTGACTTGTTGGTCGCGAGATACTGCATCACCTTTGGAATATCCAGCCCGTTCTTGTTATAGATCCCGCTTCCAATGTCAGAGATGGCGATGACCTTATAGCCTTTTTCATGCATCAGCTCAGCTCCGATGCCGCCGACATTTCCCGATCCCTGAACAACCACGGTAGTTTGTTCCGGGGTGAGATTGAATCGCTTGATTGCCTCGTTCACGGTGAACAAAACTCCGCGTCCGGTCGCCTCGCGTCGGCCCAGTGAACCGCCCAAAGCGATCGGCTTGCCGGTCACAACGGCGTTAACCGTATGACGCATATGCATTGAGTAGGTATCCATGATCCAAGCCATTGTTTGCTCGCCGGTGTTCATGTCGGGAGCGGGAACGTCCTTATCCGGCCCTATGAAGTCGATAAGTTCCGACGTGTAGCGCCGCGTCATCCGCTCGATCTCACCCAGCGACATTTGATGCGGATCACAAATAATGCCGCCCTTGGCACCGCCGAACGGAACGTTAACGACCGCGCATTTCCATGTCATCCACGCCGAGAGCGCTTTTACCTCGTCGAGCGAAACGTCAGGAGCATAACGAATACCGCCTTTTGCCGGCCCGCGGGCAAAATTGTGCTGAACGCGAAAGCCTTCAAACACCTGAATATGCCCGGTGTCCATTCTGACCGGAATATAGACCTTTAGTTCGCGGCTCGGCACACGCATTACAGCGTACAGGTCCTCTTCCAAATTAAGCAGCTTTGCAGCGCGGTCGAACCGCTCGCTCATAGCTTCGAAAGGGTTCTTTTCGTCGCTGCCTTTAAACCGCCGCATTTCATCAGCCATCGGATTTGCCATTTATGATAATTCTCCAAATTTCAAACCTATAAGGTTCGTATTTTTTTTAAAGATCTCCAGATCGAGCGCACCATCCAACAATTCACCGCCGTTTTGCATCTGAATACAGATAACCGATTCTGTCTATTCGCCTTATGCGGTGACCGGTTCCTGGGAATTTTGTAAAGAGATGCGGCCATTTGCGGCAGGAAAACGCTCGATTGTGGCTTCGCGTTCAATTGAGAATCTTAACCTACCGAAAAGACAGAACGCAAATCTTTGAGAATAAAAACTTGTTCGGCCGCGAAAGCAAAAAATCGGATCGAATTTTAAAGGTTGATGCTAATATTTAGGGACACTTCCAGGACAATGTATAGACATTCCCAAGCACGATCTCACGTCTCACGCCTCGCGATCTTAGCTCTCTTGATCGCAGGATTCTTGGTCTATGCCCCATCCTTTGTCGCTGCGCAGACAGACGATGAAGCGGCCGATCCGGTCGCGGTTTTTAACGGTGCTCAGGACCTCCACGAAAAAGGCGATTACATTGGAGCGATCGAGCTTTACAAAAAAGCCCTCAAGATCGAACCGCATTTCCCCGAAGCCGAATATCAATGCGGCATCGCGTATCTCGCTCTTGGTAAAAATGCCGAGGCTGAACAGGCCTTTCGGCGCACGATCGAGATCCGGCCCGACTGGACGCTGGCACTGACGAGCCTGGGATCACTTCTTGTATGGAATTGGGGATTTGAAAAAGAGGCCGAACGGATCCTGTTAAAGGTCCTCGAACTTGAACCGCAAAATTCCCCCGCCCTTGTGGCGATGACCGATCTGCGTTTGAAAACAAGGGCCGATTTCACGGTCCTGGCCGATCTGCTCGCCAGGGTAACGACTCTGACCTCAAGAGCAAATCCGACAGCCGCGATCTGGGCTGCCCGTGGCTCATTAGAGAATGCTCTTGGCAAACACGCCGCTGCAATTGCCAGTCTGACGAATTCTCTGAAGATCAACCCAAAACAGGCATTCGTTTCATTGCAGCTAGCCGATGTGGCATTGGCAGATGGCGATATTGTAATGGCAAGAGATATTGCAAGGACACTTGAAACTCGTTCGCCGACCGCAGATCTGGTAAAACTTTTGCAGGCAAAAATATTCTTCGCCGAAGGCAATGCCGACGAAGCATTAAAAATATTGGACGCTATTCCGGCTGCCACCAATGGTGCATTTGATTTACGTACCAAGATACTGGCAACAAGCTCTGCCAATCCGGCAGATGTAGAAAAGCAACTCGAAACCAATC
>CAZGSC010000237.1:0-3047 GCA_964528325.1 uncultured Chloracidobacterium sp.
CTCCGATGTCAGGCTCGAATCGAAAACAGGCGGAAAGTCGAACTTTAAGCTAGAATAGACGTATTCGATTGTAGGAATTAGGAGTTATCGATTATGAGATACAAGCTAGCCGCCGACGCCAAACCGCAGGTCATGCTTTTGCTCGCGGCGACCGGAGTCAGCGTTGCGCTATGGTTCATCGCTTGGTTTATGCCGGCCGTTGGATATGTCGTTTATCCGCTTCAGCTTTTTGCAACATTCATTCACGAAAGCAGTCACGCGCTGATGACGTTGATCACGGGCAATCATGTAATGAGCCTTACCGTGTCGCCCGACGCGAGCGGAATGGTCTGGTCGCAGGCGCCTTGGTGCTCATCAATGCTCATATCAAGCGCCGGTTATCTCGGAGCGACCGCTTTCGGTACGCTGCTGCTCGTCTGGATGCGTTTCGGCTTCTCGTCACGAATGGCTCTGTATTTCTCATCAGGCCTTGTCGGTGTGATGACGGTCGTTTTTGGCTTCCTCGCTCCGTTTTGGAATCTTCTCGCAAACGTCACTTTCGGCAGCGTTGTGTTCACAGTTTTCTCAGGTGCAGTGCTTTCCGCCGGGCTTTTCGCGGTCGCAAAGTTCGCTAACGACAAATGGGTAAATTTCGCGCTGGCGTTTCTCGCCGTGCAGTGTTTGCTCAACGCCTTTTTCAGCTTAAAAGATCTGTTCTTTATCTCGGCCGCCGGATCACAACCAACTGACGCAGCGAACATGGCAGCCGCGACCGGCGTGCCCGCGCTGATCTGGGTCGTTCTCTGGATCGCGATCTCGGTAGTAATGATCTCGCTAGGCTTGCGGCTTTATGCGGTTAGCAAAGCCGCAAAGTCTGGCGACTCGATCTTCGAAGATTAACGATGGCAGCGAAAACCGTCAAAACTCAAATAATGCTCTCGTCGCTTGCGGTAGGCTCGCGGCTTTTGGTGCGTTCGCGGGTTGACTGGCGGTTCGCTGCGGTTTCGCGCATTGCCGAAGACCTCGTAGTCCTGACCGTCTGCTCGCCCACGGGCCGCACTTACCGCCTTCGCCGCGACTCGGACGCCCAAGTCCTCGTCGAAGGCACGATCCCGATCCTGCCCTACGAAAAGAGCGAAGACTGGCGCGACAATTTTAGCCGCTACGATCATCGCTGGTAAGTAGTTAGATTTTGTTTTTTTGTCGCCAACGGCGACGAACTTATAAAGCCTAGGGTGCTTCACCCTAGGAAAAACGATTGAATCGATGTTGCTCCCTGAAAGGGAGCAACATACAAAACGATCCATATGCCGCAATCTCTCGTCAAGGTACTCGTTCACATCGTGTTCTCGACAAAGGAGAGGTCAAAACTCATAACACCCGAGATCGAAGCCAGACTTTACGGCTACATTAGCGGTATAATAAGCAAAAATGGCGGACGAATGATAATTGCGGGTGGTACATTCGACCATATTCATCTGCTGGTCTCGATAGGACGTATCGACATAGGCGAATTGATCGGCGACATTAAACGGAGCAGTTCTGTTTGGATCAAGCGGCAGGATGCTAGGTTTGCAAAGTTCTATTGGCAACGTGGTTATGGTGCGTTTTCTATTGGCCAATCTCAGGTTCCCGCCGTGTCGCGCTACATCAGCAACCAGAAGCAGCATCACAAGCAGCAAACTTTTCAAGACGAATTTCGCGAATTGTGTCGTAAATACGATGTTGAGATCGATGAACGATATTGTTGGGAATAATTGTTCGTCGCTTTCAGCGACGGTTCTTCTTTTGATACGTTATCCTAGGGTTTCACCCTAGGCTTTATAAGTCTGTCGCCGTTGGCGACAAGAACAGAAAACATGGCCGAAACCAAGACAAAACCCACCGGAGCCAGCGTCGAGGACTACATCGCCTCGAGGGCAAATGAGCAGCAGTGCAAAGACTGCAAAGAGCTGATCGCTTTGCTCAAGAAGCTCACTCGAAAAAAGCCGTATATGTGGGGACCGAGCATCGTCGGCTTTGGCTCTTACAAATACAAATACGCGAGCGGGCATAGCGGCGAGGCTCCGCTGGCAGGCTTCGCCATTCGCGGCCGCGACCTGGTGATCTACCTGTATTGGGAAGACCCCAAACAAAAGGCCTTATTGGCCAAGCTCGGCAAGCACAAAATGGGCAAGTCTTGCCTCTATTTCAGACAGCTCGCCGATCTCGACAGGTCGGTCCTCGAGCAACTGGTCGTTTCTTCGATCGCTGAAGCGAAGCAGGTCGATGGGTAGCGAAGCGGAATGAAGGACTTTGTTCTAAAAAAGGATTTTTGGCTGTTAGATCTCATCGCAGCGGTATCCTTCGGCGCATTTGTAAGTTACGCACTGCAATTCGTCGCGGATAGCGGACAGTTCAGTTCTGGAAACCTGACGCCAGCAGCTTTCGTGGGCGGAGTCTCATACTTCCTTGCATGCGTCATTGCACTTCTGTTGAGAAAACGCTTCAACTCATTACCTAGTTGGGTTTGGCTCGGCATAGGAGGATCGGTGGTTCTTGCGGTGTTGAGCGCGTTGTCATCCTTGCTGGTCGATAGATCGATTCCTTTTGTTACCCACGTATTTGTAATCAGTTTATTCATAGTACCTTTTCTGCTAACTGTCCGGACAATAGCCTATATTTTCTGCGCTGCCTTTATTACAAGGCCGATGACCGACTGACGAGCTTACTCACCCGCGTTTCTTCAAAAACCCTTGGATTTGGTAAAATACTCTATTGCGCTACGCACGCAAATCTTGTCTATGCAGGCTGCGAAGTCAAAAGAGGAACAGATCGTCGTTCGCGGCCTAAGGGCTGAAACGCGAGTGTTAACGAGCGTGCACTCAGCGACCAGACTTCTTGGCCTAACGCACGCTCCTTTACAGTCGCGTTTCCGCCCGTAGTCTAGATATCGAATTTTATGCAGGCTGCGAAGTCAAAAGAGGAACAGATCGTCGTTAGCGGAGCCCGCGTTCATAATCTCAAGAACATTACGGTCGCTCTGCCGGTCAATAAGCTGACGGTGATCACGGGCGTTTCGGGTTCGG
>CAZGSC010000238.1:0-2945 GCA_964528325.1 uncultured Chloracidobacterium sp.
GGAATCATTTAGGTCAATAACGGCCTGGCCTATGACCGCCAAAGCGTCACCCAAAAACTCAGTTTTCTTTAGTTTCTCTTCAGCTGTCTTGAATCGCGTATCAAGATCCATGCCGGCAAATTTCGGGTTTGGGTCATAGTAATCGTTCTTGATGGCATTCTTTATATTGCTTAGCATGCTCATTACCTGCTGTTTTGCGATAGAATCCATTTTGTTTTGAGCAATTGAATCTGATGCACCGCAATGAAGGCACATAAGAACGACGGAAAAAGCTACTGCGAGCTTATACATAGACTGAAACTTCATAATAACCTCCGAGAGTAGAGTCGAAGCCGTCTGGCGGCTGAGTTTTTGTTTCTTCAAAAAAATAATACGTTTTGCCGTGAAAGGCAAGTGTGTTATTTTCCAAGTTTGATTCTCAAAAAGAGAGAATTTTGATTCTTATGGGTACCAAAAATATACTCGTAACCGGCGGAGCCGGATTTATTGGCTCGCATCTTGTTGATCGTTTGCTCGGCGAAGGTGATTGGCAGATCACAGTCGTTGACGATTTTAACGATTTTTATTCGCCTGAGATAAAGCATGCCAACATTGCCGGGCATCTTAGATCGCCTAATTATCGGCTCGTTGACGCCGATATCCGTGATGCGGCGACGATGGCGGCTCTTTTTGCGGAATACAAGTTTGAGGTGATCGTGCATCTGGCGGCGCGGGCCGGCGTGAGACCGTCGCTTTCCGAACCAAAGCTCTACGCAGAGACAAATATCAACGGTACGCTCAACCTGCTCGAACTTGCCAAAGAGCACGATATCAAACAATTCGTATTTGGTTCGTCATCGAGCGTTTACGGTATCAATGCAAAAGTGCCGTTTGCTGAGGAAGACAGAATTCATCAGCCGATCTCTCCATATGCCGCGACTAAAGCCGCCGGCGAACTGATCTGTCACGCTTATTCACACCTTTACGGCATTCGCATTGTAGCTTTGCGGTTCTTTACGGTTTACGGTGCTCGTCAGCGGCCCGATCTCGCGATTCACAAATTCTCACGCCTTATCACCGAAGGCAGGCCAATCCAGGTCTTTGGCGACGGCACGACACGGCGTGATTACACTTATATCGACGATATAATTCAGGGCGTGCGTGCTGCCATCGATTATGACAAGTCGATGTATGAAATATTCAATCTGGGCGAATCGCAGACGATCGAGCTTGGCGAATTGATAAGCCTGCTGGAGCGCAGTCTTGATATGAGCGCGATCATCGACCGCCAACCGATACAACCCGGTGACGTGCCGATCACTTTTGCCGACATTACAAAATCACGCGAGATGCTCGGCTACAACCCTACAACAAAGATCGCCGACGGTATTCCGAAGTTTGTTGAGTGGTTTAGAAATTCGGGGCGATCTTAATTATTCTATACAACAAACCGCTTACGCCGGCGGTTCTGGTAGTTATTTCGTTGACCACGACCAGCCAGTAATAGCCCAGCCGTTTGCCCCTTTGTTAAGAGAGAATGTGAACAGCGAGCCGATCTGGGCAACGCGCTTTCCTTTTTGTTTATATATATAGCTCGACGGAATAACAACATAAGCGTGATCGGCTGTCATTTCAAAATGCGAAGGTTTGCCTAGTGTGACGACGCCATCCTTAATGCCATTCTTTTCGGCGTCAGAAACGTAGTCATCAACCCATCTTTGACATGCTCCGGCTCCGCTCCACGTGTGCGGTGGAAATTCGTCGATGATCGCGGTTGCTTCGGAACAAGCCGCCATCGCCGACTGCATATCGCCTTTATTAAAGCCGTTGACGAACTGGTTGATCGGCTTCATTACAGCCGAACGCTGCCCGAACGCAACACTCGAACCTGCCAACAACACCAATACAGCGAACAAAAAACTCACTTTACGCATAAATTGAAACTCCTTTGTTTTAATAGCGATTTCTCGAAAAGATTATACAAATATTTACAAATGAAAACACAGCTATCATTTGACATTATTTAGAGTTAGAATTATTCTAAATAATATCAGTTCAATGAAGCACGTGATAAAAGACATTGAGGGGCTCGGGATCACTAAACAGCGACAGGCTGTTTTGCAGGTTATCCGTGAATCGGAAGAGCATCTGACGGCCAATGAGGTTTTTGAAGATGCTCGTCGAGTGTTGCCGGGCATATCATTCGCGACGGTCTATAATTCTTTGCGCTATCTAAAGAATGAAGGGTTGATCGGTGAAGTGCGTTTCGGCATGGACGCCACGCGTTACGACCGCAAATTAACGCGGCACGACCATGCGATATGCAACGAGTGCGGAAAGTTTGTTGATCTTGAATTGTCCATTCCAGACGGCCTGTTCAAGGAAGCGGCAAAGCGTTCGAAATTCGAACCCGAATCGATCGAACTGACCCTGCATGGGTTATGCCCGGAGTGCAGTAAACAAAAAAACTGACGTAAATTTGTTCTAAATAGATCTAATAACTTAAAAGGAAAGGTGATGAAAAATGGGAGATAACAATGGTTCAAACGGATGCCCGTTCACAGGAGCGGGAGCGAAACGCGATGTCGGTTCGAACGGCACGAAGAACAAGGACTGGTGGCCAAATCAACTTGATCTGAGCATCCTGCGTTCGCACTCTTCGTTGTCGGATCCGATGGAAGATGGGTTCGACTATGCCGAAGAATTCAAGAAGCTGGATTATGAGGCGCTCAAACGTGACCTGAATGCGCTGATGACAGATTCACAGGACTGGTGGCCAGCGGATTTTGGCCATTACGGGCCGCAGTTCATACGTATGACGTGGCACGCCGCCGGAACTTACCGTGTCGGCGATGGCCGCGGCGGCGGTGGACGCGGACAACAGCGGTTCGCTCCGCTCAACAGTTGGCCGGACAACGTCAATATCGACAAATCGCGACGTTTGCTTTGGCCGATCAAACAGAAAT
>CAZGSC010000239.1:0-2906 GCA_964528325.1 uncultured Chloracidobacterium sp.
GCCATTGCAGCGCTCTCCCAGCTGAGCTACGTCCCCGTTCCCGAATGCAGAATGCAAAATTAAAAATGCAAAATGCAGGAAGTTAAGAATTTAACGAAAATAGCCGAATGCGTCAAGTTTTGGGCTTAGCGGGTAGTGTCTTAATTTCAAAATCAGTATCCCCAAGCCCAAGGATGAGGGTTATACACTTCCCATAAGAAAGCGATAACCATAAAAACGACAAAAATTACCATACTAAGCCAATAGCGCTTTTGCCTGTCAGTCATTAGCGGCCTTTGAATTCGGGTTTTCGTTTTTCGAGGAAAGCGGCGACGCCTTCCTGTTTGTCTTCGGTCGAGAAGCAGATCGCAAAAAGGTCGACTTCGCGACGGAGGCCTTCGTCGAGATTTGAGCGTGAGGCAAACTTGACCGCTTCCTTCGATAACTGCAATGCGATGGGTGCTTTTTCGGCGATCTTTTCAGCGAGTTTCATCGTCTCGGCTTCGAGCTGATCAGACGGATAAACGTGATTGACGAGGCCGATCTTCTCTGCCGTTGCGGCATCGATCATATCGCCGGTCAGTATCATTTCCATCGAGCGTCCCTCGCCGACAAGATTGGTCAACCGCTGGGTTCCGCCGCCGCCGCAGATGATGCCCAGATTTATCTCAGGCTGGGCAAAGCGCGCATTTTCGCTTGCCATACGCAGATCGCAGGCCATCGCCAACTCGTTGCCGCCGCCCAGACAAAATCCGTTGACCATCGCGATAACCGGTTTTGGAAAAGTGTCAATTGAATTGAATAGTGAACTTTCGTGGAAAGCATCACGCTGCGTAACGGGCGTTTGCCCTTCGAACTCGCTGATGTCGGCCCCGGCAATGAACGACTTTTCACCCGCACCGGTTATCACCAAAACACGAACGCCGTCGTCCTTCTTTAATTCATTCAAAGCCGCAACGCCGTCGGCATGAACCTGATTATTGAGAGCGTTTAGTTTGTCAGGGCGGTTTATCGTCAAAACAGCGACCTTGCCACGCTTTTCGACAGTGATCGTTTCGTAATTCATATAAGTGAAATGCGAAAAAATTTAAAGATAAAAAAATAGCCGTTATTGACACAGCTTTTTCATTTTTAAACTTTTCACTTGTTATTCTTCGGCGCCTTCGACGACATTGTCGTCAGCTATCCATGCGACGAAAAGCCGCAGCCAGCTTTCTTTTGACTCTTCGATTGAAACTCCGACGCGTGAAGTGCCAAAATTTGCCGGTACGACGCGCACTACATTTGCTTTTACCTCGACCGGCGAGCCATTCGGACGATGCGCTCTGATCTTGACGCTGTCGCCGGGGACTATTGTTTGATTTAACTGAAAGAGCGCTCCCAAAGTCGAAATATCATCGGTCTCGGTCGGCTCGCTCCACGCGGCTCCGTCCTCGGTTCGTCCGGAAACTACGACAGGAAGTCTGAGAGCCATCCTCAGGGCAAACCGTTTTTCATCGAATTGGGTCTGTATGGAGGTCATCCTCAAATTCAATCAGAATATCGGCACAAAAACAGCTTCAGTTTAACACGAATCACTAGGTTCGGTAACTATTTACAGGCAAATCGCCAGTCCTATGTAGTAATTTCGGGTGGTTCGTGTGGCAAAGACCGAAAGCTGATCTATTAGACGAACCCGTTACCGCATAGTTATACTATAAGCACAGGCAAATCCAAAGTGCGAATTTCGCGCATTGCCTGAAAGGCTGATATGGCACAAAAGGAATTGCACCACAAGGTCGTTATATTGGGCTCAGGGCCGGCAGGCCTGACGGCTGCGATCTACGCGGGCCGGGCGCAGCTTGCACCGCTGGTGATCGACGGGCCGCAGCCCGGCGGACAGCTCACTATCACGACTGAGGTCGAAAATTATCCCGGTTTTAAGATGGGAATTATGGGGCCGATCCTGATGGACGAGTTTCGAGAACAGGCTTTGCGATTTGGCACAGAGATAATAAATGTCTGGATCGACCGAGTAGATCTGTCTCAAAGGCCTTTTAAGCTTTACGGAAAGGAAAGCAAAGACAGCGATGAAATAACCACCCTCATAAAAGCCGACTCCTTGATAATTTCGACCGGAGCATCAGCCAAATGGCTCGGCATTCCGGGCGAAGCACCAGTGCCCGAAGGCCTCGGCGGAAATGGCGTTTCGGCTTGCGCTACGTGCGATGGATTCTTCTTTCGAGATAGGCCGATAGTCGTGGTCGGCGGCGGCGATACTGCGATGGAAGAAGCTCTTTTCCTCACAAAATTTGCTTCGAAGGTGACATTGATCCATCGGCGTCAGGAGTTTCGCGCATCCCAGATAATGCAGGACCGCGTTCTTGCTCATCCAAAGATAGAAATTCTTTGGAACACAGAAGTCGAGGAAATCATTGGGAGCAAAGAAACCGGCGTCGAAAGTATAAGGATCGTAAATAATCAAACGAACGAAGAAAGCACATTTCCGACGCAGGGAGTTTTTATCGCCATCGGGCATAGGCCGAATACCGAGTTGTTCAAAGGTGTGCTCGATATGGACGACGTTGGCTATCTGATCACCGAAGGGCGAACAATGAAAACAAATGTCGATGGTGTTTTTGCGTGCGGCGATGCGCAGGATTCTTATTATCGACAAGCTATCACAGCCGCGGGAACGGGCTGCATGGCAGCTATCGACGCCGAGCGGTTCCTTGCCGAACATTCACATCACACAGACGCTACAACAGCCGCAAAATAGTTTTATGCCGATCTACGAATACAAATGCCAGCAATGCGGACTGCACTTTGAAAAGCGTCAGAGTGTGTCCGATTCGCCGTTGACGACCTGCGAAAAATGCCACGGGAAACTCGAAAAACAATGGTCGCTGTCCGGTTTTCAGTTTAAGGGAGCCGGTTGGTACGTGACT
>CAZGSC010000240.1:0-2904 GCA_964528325.1 uncultured Chloracidobacterium sp.
CTCTTCGCAGGCACGTTCGGGGTGCGGCATCATGCCGAGGACGTTGCGGTTTTGGCTGCAGATGCCGGCGATGTTCGAGCGTGCACCGTTCGGGTTGGCTTCGTCGGTGGCCTCGCCGTTTTCGTCGCAGTAACGGAAAACGATCTGGCCATTCTCTTCGAGTGCATTAAAGGTCGCATCGTCGCAGGTGTAATTCCCTTCGGCATGAGCGATCGGGATCGAGAGGATTTTGCCCGGCTCGACCTCGGAGGTAAAAGGCGTGTTTTGATTTTCGACGCGGAGATTGACGTGTTTGCAGATGAAATGAAGGCTGCGGTTTCGCATCAGGGCACCGGGCAGCAGGCCGGCCTCGCACAAGATCTGAAAGCCGTTGCAGATGCCGAAAACAAACTTCCCTTCTGCAGCAAATTGTTTGATCGCTTTCATAACGGGCGAAAACCTCGCCAACGCTCCTGCCCGCAGATAATCGCCGTAAGAAAATCCGCCGGGCACGATCACCGCGTCAAAACCACGCAGATCGGTTTCCTGATGCCAGATGAAATCGACGGGCTGGCCGACGTGCTTTGACACGACGTGATAAGCGTCATGATCGCAATTGGAGCCTGGAAAAACGACAACGCCAAATTTCACGCCGTTATCTCCACTTTGTAATCTTCGATCACGGGATTGGCGAGCACATCTTTGGCAATTTGTTCAGCGGTCACGCGAGCCTCTGACTCGGACGCCGCCGGATCGAGAGCGATCTCAAAGTACTTTCCCTGCCGAATGTCGCTGATATTCGTATGGCCGAGGAGTTCGACTGAATGATGGATCGCTTTGCCTTGAGGGTCAAGGACGCTTGGTTTGAGTGTTACGTAGACTACAGCTTTCATTTACCGCTCCGAAATAAATTGTAGATTGTGAACGAGTTTCTTGTAATTATCAATGTCTTATGGTAAATTTCACCTGAATTTTCGGCTCACACTTTTTTTGACCTACTTACTCTAAGGAGAATCTCAGAAATGCAAAATCCAGGACCCGGATTCGGACAAAATGTGCCGCCACCTATCGGTGCTGGCGGACAGAGCCAAGGACTTGCGATCGCGTCACTGGTATGCGGCATCTTAAGCCTTATTTGCTGCAACTGGTTCGTGCTTGGGATCGTAGCTCTTGTTCTGGGCTTTGTTGCCAAAAGCAAAGCTTCTGCCGATCCGGCTAATTTTGGTGGAGCCGGGCTCGCTCTTGGCGGGATGATCACAGGCGGCATCAGTCTGGTTTTGGGAGTAGTCGTATGGATGCTGTATGTTTTCGGGTTCCTTGCCGGTGTTATCGGCTCAATGCCTCGTTAGCCGATGATCTCATCGTCAACCAGCAACAGGGTCTGCATGAAAGTGCTTGATCTAATGTATCGGTCAATTCCCTATTATAAGCTTTGTCACAAGCTCGGGCTCACGATCTTTACTGTTCGCTAATCTATAAGGAGAATCTTGAATATGGAAAATCAAAAATCTGCAATTGGACTCGATGGAAACGTAACCGCACTAATTGGATACATCATTGGATTAGTCGCTTTAATACTGATCTTTATCGAGAAGGACAATAAATTTGTTAGGTTCCATGCCATCCAGTCGGTCCTATGGTCAACCGGTTGTACTATTGCTATCGTCGCCGTCGCAATAGTAGGTATGATCCTTGCTGTGGTCCTCGCTCAGGTCTCCTCGAGTCTCGGCAGCATAGTCGGACTTGTTGTTGGGCTGTTATATTTTGCCGGCTTTATCGGACTGATAGGCGGACTTATTTTTGGTGCGATCAAAGCCTATGGCGGTAATATGTTTAAGCTGCCGGTCGTAGGAAATCTTGCCGAAAAATGGTCTAACTAACCAAAGACTCTGGCAAATACTTTATCGACATTGCGCAGGTAATGTCGCAGATCAAAAACGCGGGCGATCTCGTCGGAAGATAATTTCGATGCGATGTCCGCGTCTTTATTTATCAACTCCTGGTAATCGCCGCCTTCGTCCCATACTTTCATTGCATTTCGTTGGGTCCATGCGTACGCATCTTCGCGTGAAACACCTTTTTGCGTAAGAGCAAGCAGCAATTGGCCGCTGAAAACAAGGCCTTTTGTTATTTCAAGATTCTTCAGCATGTTTTCGGGATAAACAATAAGCGTGTCGAGCAAGCTCGCGGTTTTGGTAAGAATGTAATCGAGCGTTGCGCTTGAATCCGGCAAGACGATCCGTTCGGCAGACGAATGCGAGATGTCACGTTCGTGCCAGAGAGCAACATTCTCAAGCCCGACGATCGAATTGGCGCGAACGGTGCGGGCCATCCCGCAGATACGCTCAGACAAGATAGGATTTCTCTTGTGCGGCATCGCCGACGAACCTTTCTGTCCTGTTTTGAAAAACTCCTGAGCCTCGCGAACTTCGGTTCGCTGCCAATGACGCACTTGCAAAGCGATCTTCTCCAAAGTCGAAGCAATTATCGCTAACGTGCAGAGATACTCTGCATAACGGTCACGCTGGATAACCTGCGTCGAAACATCGGCTGCCTTTAGTCCAAGCTTCTGACAAACTCTTTCTTCAACCTCCGGCGAAAGATGTGCAAATGCTCCAACGGCACCACTGATCTTGCCGACCGAGACAATATCTCTCGCTTTCAACAACCGCTCTTTGTTGCGTTGCGTTTCCGAATACCAAAGTGCCCAAACGAAACCAAATGAAGTCGGCTCGGCGTGAATTCCATGCGTTCGCCCGATCTGCGGCGTGTCTTTGAATTCAAAAGCTCGGCGTTTTAGAACTTCGAGTAAAGTGTCTGTCCTGGCAAGCAAAATGTCGCACGATTCTTTGAGCAGCAACGCGTTTGCCGTATCGACCACGTCACTTGAAGTCAGTCCGTAATGAACGAATCGAGCAGACTCAC
>CAZGSC010000241.1:0-2858 GCA_964528325.1 uncultured Chloracidobacterium sp.
AAAAACTCCACTCCGCAGGAATGGATTCGTGTCCCGGAGGCGGTGCCGAGATCTTTGCCGAGCCGACGCGTTCGCGCATCTGCGATCACAAATGCGACGGCGACCGTTGGCTCGAACTCGCGGGCAAAGTCCACAAAGCCGGCCTCAAAACAAACGCCACGATGCTCTACGGCCATATCGAATCTATCGAAGATCGCGTCGATCATTTTGTTCAGCTCCGAGAACAGCAGGACAAGACCGGAGGCTTTCAGTGTTTTATTCCGCTCGCTTTTTATCCGCCGGGCACAGCGCTCTCAAACCTTCCCGGCCCTGATGCTATTGATAATCTCAAAACCATCGCCGTTTCGCGTCTGATGCTCGACAACTTTGACCACATCAAGGCCTACTGGGTCATGCTCGGCAAAGCGACCGCCCAGACCGCACTCCACTTCGGCGCCAACGACCTCGACGGCACCATCACCGACGGCGGCGAACTCACCCACACCTACTCGGTCGAATCGAATAACGAGGTCAAAATGACCAAGCAAGAGATCATCGAAATGATCCACCGCGCCGGATTTGAGGCCATCGAAAGGGATACGGTCTACAATCGGGTTGAACAACTTGCTGCTTAAAGGAGACTTATATGAAACTGATCCTAGCATCTCTTGCTATTTCCTTATGCTTTACTGCTACAGCCTATTCACAAAAACCAAAGGTTAAAACCGCTGATTTTCAGGATGTTGTGAAGAAAGAGGTCGAATCAACTATACGGTCTTTTTTCGCCGGATTTGGAACTGCAAAATGTGACGATGTGACGCCCGTTTCAAAGTTTGTTCGCGACAATATGATCTACGTCGTTGACAAAGATATATACACTGTTTCACTCGCAGATTACGAACAGGGCCTTCGCGACCGTGTCTGCAACTGGGTTAGCCATTCCGGCGAGATCGAATCAGTAGTCGTCGATGCGTTGAGCAAAGACACTGCGGTTGCTGCATGGCTTTACCATGACGAAGTTAAATCAAAATCCGGTGAGATCAAAAAAGTTAGAGGATCAGTTCTAATGACATTAATAAGATCGGCCAAAGGCTGGAAGATAACTTCTACTTTGTCTTTGGACGAAAAGATTAAGTAATATCAACAGCTCAAACTTCTGGGCTTGCCCCAGCGCAGTGCGGTCAGGCTTGCCTGACCGTGCCGCTTCCCTATAATACTCGGAGGAGGCTGTGCCTCCGTCACATGTTCCGAATCTCGAAAGACAACACGGCATTCTATCTGACGGCGGTCACAAAGGACCGGCTTCCGATCTTTCGCACCGATACGCTTGCTCAGGTCATGGTCAACGCTCTCGACGAAGCAAGACGTTCAGGCAAATTCCTGATATTTGCGTATGTCATAATGCTGGATCATCTTCACTTGGTTACGGACAGTAAGGTTGACTCAAAAGACATACTCAGATTTGTCAAAGGCATCGGCAGCCGCCGGATCATCGATCATTTAAAGGAAAATGGTCACACAGATTCGCTTGAGAAACTAAGAGTGCCGCATAGGTCCGACGGTTCAGACTATCTAGTTTGGCAGCGCCACCCGAACACTCGATTGCTCTGGAGCGA
The DNA here is from genome assembly GCA_964528325.1 of uncultured Chloracidobacterium sp. Lineage (GTDB taxonomy): Bacteria > Acidobacteriota > Blastocatellia > Pyrinomonadales > Pyrinomonadaceae > OLB17. The sequence continues at coordinate 1,596 of CAZGSC010000241.1, forward strand.
GCAAATGCTGTGGCAGCGGATACAATATACTCATCTAAATCCTGTGCGAGCGGGTTATGTGGATCATCCGAATGATTGGGAATGGTCGAGCGCCCGTATCTGGCACAGCAGGCAAGCAGAGGATGAACCATTGGAGGTTGATTCGGCTAAGATCGAGTGGCATCGATAATCTGTCGGAGGCATAGCCTCCTCTGGTTCTTTTTAGCATCTGACGGTCAGGCAAGCCTGACCGCCGTGCATTTTGGCGGAGCCAAAAAAATATTTCAATTCTGCTGCCTAATCTTGGGCTTGCCCCATAGCAGTGCGGTCAGGCTTGCCTGACCGTGTGGCTTCCCTATAATACTGGAGGAGGCTGCGCCTCCGACAAAAACACAATGAACGATACAACCGCATTAATTTCCGCATTGGAGACGGCGCCCGGCGTAATCATTCCTCTGATCCGCGAGGTACCGCCGGAGATACTTAAGCTCCGTCCGAGCCCGGGAACTTGGTCAGCGTATGAGAATGCAATTCACCTTTCGCAATCTGACGAGGCGTTTCGCGCGCGGCTTGATCTGATCTTGTCGGAGCCTGAGCCTTTTATTAAAACAATAGAAAATTCTGCCGAGGACGAGGCAGGTGCGATGCTTGATGTTGATCTGGACGAAAGTCTGGAACGATTTGCACGCGAGCGCGCTTCACTCGTTGAAAGATTGAAAAAACTCTCGCCGGACGAATGGCAAAAGACGGCCGCTCACGAGGCATTCGATCATTATTCGGTATTCATAATGTTCCGGCACCTGTTCGTCCACGAGATGCTCCACGCCTACCGGATCGAACAGCTGATGCTCAAGAAGGATTGGGACTAGATAAAGAAGATGCACAAGGTGCGCTCGTAATGGCAATCCAACCTTGATAGATGAACCGAAGAACAGTTGTTCATCTACGCCGCTCATCCGTTGTTTTAAGGTTCGCTACCGCCCTTACTAACGTGCGGGCTTCTGCAACAGGTCGGAAAACCACGTCGAATCGGGAAAATCAGATCGTTTTAAGAAAGTTGCGTCGAATTGAGAAAGTTACGTCATATCGAGAAAGTTGGTATATCCCAAAACTATTTTCGATGCTATGGTGGCGATATGTATCAGAATCACATACGCCGTACAACGCCCAAAATCACTCCAAACAGCCACCCGCAGTTCTTTATCCGACGTTCTGAGATCGCGTTTGACCCTAGAGTGGCATACGTCGAGAGCGTCTGTGCGTCGCTGGCCGAGAGTCGCTTTG
>CAZGSC010000242.1:0-2835 GCA_964528325.1 uncultured Chloracidobacterium sp.
ATAACATCCGGGCACACTTGAAAGAGTGTGACGACAAGTGCAACAGAGAACAGACCAGCCCGAAAGGGTGATGGGTGAAACGGTGAGGTAAGAGCTCACCGGCGAAGGCTGGTAACAGCCCTCGGCCAGGCAAACTCCTCGCGGTGCAAGGCCAAATAGGGAAACGTGATCGAGCTGCCCGCTCAGTGTCGGAGAGATCCGGCGGCGTTTCCGGGTAGGCCGCTTGAGCAGGCAGGTAACTGTCAGCCTAGATGAATGATCATCACCCGTGAAAGCGGGAACAAGATTCGGCTTATAGACGCGCTTCACTTCTCGGTTTTATAAGCATCTGTAGAATAACGACAGGAGAAATTTCTTTTTTATGGCAAACAGGAAAGGCGTATTTATCGGTGCGTATGTTCCGAATGAACTCAAAGAATCGCTTCGCAGGCGCGCCGCAGGAGAGCATCGCACTCTCTCGCAGGAAATAACACGCATCCTCGTCGAAGCAGTCCACGGCAAAGGCCTACCGCCAGGCAGCGTTGACCGCCGCGGCAACGCCGTAGTTCCGCGCCGACGTGCGACCGATCCACCTATTCGCCGTCGGGCCGAGGATCTACCGTATATTGCCCCGGAGGGGAAAAAGAAATAGTTTAAGTTTTCAAAGATCTATGCCGCGTTGCTGAATTTGTTTTCGGCAACGCTTTTTTTGTGCTCTGTTAGTCTGGTAACATCGTTGCAGATGCATAAAAATACTATCCTTTTGGTAATTACTGTCGCTTTCGCCGGATTTGTCGGCGGATTTTGGCTTGCAAATTCAATTAATCGTTCAGCGATCAATACTGTCGCTCCTCAAAAGGCTGCGGCCCCTTCAAATTCGAATAGCCAGCAAGCTAAACAAGAACCTGATCTGACCGAGGATGAGATCAAAGCCAAGATCGCCGAGGCAGACAAAAATGCCGGCAATTTTACTTTTCAAAAAGACCTAGGTACTGCTTTATATCGCTACGGTGCAATGAAGCAGGACGTAAACCTACTATCAGAATCAGTCCGAATACTTGATCGGGCAAACTCACTCAATTCCAAAGATTTTGACGTGCTTGTCGCTCTCGGCAATGCCTATTTCGATATCGGATTTGCGAAAAAAAACGCCGGCCAATATCAGAAGGCTCGTGAGACCTACACAAGTGCTCTTGAACTAGAGCCAGGTGATGCTGACGTTATGACCGATCTAGGCCTGACATATTTTCTGCAAGAGCCGCCTGCATATGAAAAGGCCGCCGCTCAATTGCAAAAGGTATCGGACGCCAATCCGAAACATACGCGCTCGATGCAATTTCTTGTCCGCGTTCTGGTCAAGCAAAACAAACTGCCGGATGCTGAAAAAATGCTAGCCAAACTAAGATCTGTCGATCCAAATTACGACGCGATACCTGATCTGACATCAGAAATATCAGCGGCACGCGGCGGCGAAAAATAAATGAAAGAAGCGTTTTTTATACTTCTTGTGGTTTGCATCTTGGCGGCTTTGACGGCGGTTAAATATCGTAAACAGATCGCCGGAATGATCGGTTTTGCCCGCATGCTGAAAGAAGCAAAACAGAACATTACTCAAGGCTCAAACACCATTAGAGGCTCGGTTGAAAAAAGTGTTCCTCTCATCAACTGTTCAAAGTGCGGCGTCTGGGTGCCGCAGAACAAAGCAAAAAAAGTCGGTGACGTTTACTTTTGTTCTGATCACGCCTAAAAAAGCAACTCCTACATAAATCTCCCCAAATACCACGCTATCATTTGGTCACCGAATAGCATCGCAACAATTGAACCTATCCCAAGGAAAATTCCAAACGGAATTTGAGTCTGCAGATCCTTGTCTTTCTGTCGGGAAAGCAGAACGATGCCTGCTAATGCTCCCGTAAATGCTCCGACAAAGATAGTCAGAACAGTCAGCCGCCATCCGAACAGTGCTCCAATACCAAAAAGCAATTTTACATCGCCCAGCCCCATTGCCTCAACACCGCGAAGAGCCTTCCATATCGCTCCGACAAGCCACAGCGAGCCGCCGCCGACCAACGCCCCGAATAACGCTCCTGCAAGACTGACAATCCACATCGGATAACTATGCAGATAAGAGATCGGTGCGAAAGTCGTGTCCGAAAAGACCACTTCGGGAAATACTACCGGATAAACGGCCCGAATGATCAAAGCGATCGCAAACATCGGATATGTGATCACGTTCGGCAATATCATGTGCTCGGCGTCAATAAAGACAAGGGCAAGCATCGATGCGGCAAACGCCAAAGCAACTAATAAATAGGCACTCAATCCTACCTGCCAATACACCAGGCAAAAGACCAAGGCCGTCAGCAGTTCGATCGCCGGATAGCGCATTGAGATCGGCTCTTTGCAATTGCTGCATTTGCCGCCCAGCATCAGCCAGCCGAGGATCGGGATATTGTGATAAAACCTGATAGCCGATCTGCACTTCGGGCACGCCGAGCTCGGAAGCAGCGACATCTCATTCGGCACGCGGTAGATTACGACATTCAAAAAACTGCCGATGCACGCCCCGAGCACAAAGAAAAAGATATAGGCGATGAATTCGGGCAATCCCGTAAGAGCTTCGAGCGAAGCTAAAAGTAGTGTTTGCATTGGTATTGTCAGAACCGCCTGCGTACGCGGGCGGCCAGTTTAGTCACAAGAAGATCGCGATCATTTGGACGAGAACCGCCCAAATGATAATAATCCGTTTGCGGATAAAAAGGAAGACATTCAAAGTGTCTCACTGCTGTCCCACACCTAGGGTGGAACGCGCAACTCACCATTTTTATTGGAGTTGCGGCATTTTTTGGCCTCTGT
>CAZGSC010000243.1:0-2831 GCA_964528325.1 uncultured Chloracidobacterium sp.
AAAATTGTGGGACAAGGGTATTATTACGATGTTAACTCATTTAACTGTAAGGTTTAGCTTGTCCCACTCAGGTGTGGGACAGCAGTGCGACAGGCAGGACACTTGGAACATCTGGTTGGGACAGTATGTAATAGATCACGTTCTGGGTTAGAATGTGAAGCAAGTTTTCGTTGGAATTCCTTGAGTTATTGTTTATTCTTCTAAAACAGGCGGGAAAAATATGGCTGAGATAGATCTGGGTGAAGCGGTTTCACCTTCAGAGCGACGAACATCCGATCGTAAGAAACTCATTGTTGACGTGCGGTTTGACGGAGGTGACGGAACAGGGATCGCAAATACTCGCGACATCGGAGTTGGCGGTATGTATATGACGACGACTGCAGATCTCGACACCGGAATGCCGATCATGATGGCCATCAGCATCGGCGGTGAAAAATTGAATCTTAAGGGCGTGGTTGTCTACGCCGATCCGGGACATGGGGTCGGGGTCAGATTCAAGGACCTAAAAGAAGACGATGAAGCCGCCCTACAGCGAGAACTGGCACTCATGTAATATCAGTCTGGAGCCTTTAATTCGGACATCCTACTCATGACTTAAGACTAACGACTCAGGACTCAAAAAAAATCATGTTTGATCAATTTACTCTTGGCATTGAGGAAGAATTTCAGATCGTTGATCCCGTGACGCGCGAACTAAAATCGCACGTTTCCGAGATCCTCGAAGAAGGCAAACTTCTGCTCGGCGAAAAGATCAAGCCCGAAATGATCCAGTCGATGATCGAGGTCGGCACGGGAGTTTGCGCCAACATCCAGGAAGCACGAACTGACATAACAACGCTTCGATGCATCATCTCGGACCTTGCCAAAAAGAAGGGCATGGCGATCGTTGCCGCTTCGACACATCCATTTTCGAAATGGTCGGAACAGGAAATTTACGATGGCGACCGTTATAAATTGCTTGTGGATGAATTGCAGATGGTTGCTCGTTCTTTGCTGATCTTTGGCGTGCACGTTCACGTCGGCGTTCCAGACCTTGAGCGACGCATACAGATCATGAACGCTGCGAGATATTTCCTGCCGCACATTTTGGCGATGACAACTTCGTCGCCGTTTTGGCTCGGCCACAATACTGGTCTAAAGTCTTACCGCTCAGAGGTTTTCAAAAAATTCCCGCGAACCGAGATCCCCGATCATTTTGAATCATACGCTCAATATCAATCCTATCTTGATCTGCTGGTCCATATGAACTGTATTCAAGACGGTTCAAAGATCTGGTGGGACGTGCGACCGCATTACAAATTCCCTACATTGGAATTTCGCGTGTGCGACATACCGACCCGCGTCGATGACACTATCGCTGTCGCCGCTCTCTTCCAGGCCATTGTTGCGCGATTGCATCAGTTGATCGATGAAAATCTCGGGTTCCGTATCTATCACCGCCGGCTGATCCTCGAAAATAAATGGCGGGCAATTCGTTACGGCTTGGACGGTAAGCTGCTTGATCTAGGCAAACAAAAAGAGGTGCCCGTTAAGGACCTGATCCGCGAGCTGCTCGAATTTGTCGAGCCGGTGATAACACCTCTCAATTCACGAACAGAGATCGAACATATTCATACCATGCTTGACCGCGGCACATCCGCAGATGAGCAGCTTCGCGTCTTCGAAGAGTCGGGCCAGGACTTTAACGCCGTCGTCGATATGCTGATGAAAAACACGCTCGAAAATGTTCCCGAGAAGTGTTTTGGTCAGTAGCTCCTCCGAGCAGTCACAACAAATAACATGCCGTGTAATGCCCAGGACCTTGCAACCGTAAGACTCTTCGAATTTCTCGACGAAGACGAGCTCGGAGAATTGGCTGCCGTTATCGATTCGGAAAAGATCTCGTCCGGCCAGACTGTTTTTCAGGCCGGCGATCTTGGTGACTGCCTTTTTATAGTTAATTATGGCGAGGTCGAGCTGTTCATTAAAGACACTGCCGGACAGAAGATCGTACTTAAAGTTGCGGGTGAGGACGATCTTTTTGGCGAGATATCGATGCTTGACAACCGTCCGCGTTCGGCGACTGCCGTCGCAATGACCGATACAGAATTGTTTGTCCTTGACCGTGACGATCTGCTGCTGCTGTTTCAGAAAAAACCCGACGCCGCTCTCAACATGCTCACCGCGATGGGCGATATGCTGCGCGAAGCAGATAAGTTGCTCCGCACACGCGTCTCGCGCAATGTGAACGTTGAGATGGAAGAAAAGCTGCCGACGCTGCAGCGAATCGCCGACTGGATCGCCTGGTTTTCCGGCAGCATGCACTTTCTGATCATTAACGGACTGTGGTTCCTGATCTGGATCCTCGCGAACATATTGCCGCCGCCGGACAAGCGGTTCGACCCGTTCCCATTTGGCCTGCTCACAATGATCGTCTCGCTTGAAGCGATCTTTCTTTCCTGTTTCGTTTTGATCTCACAAAACCGCCAGGCAGCTAAGGACAAGATCCGCGCTGACATCGAATACGACGTCAACATCAAGGCTGAGATGGAGGTCGCTCACCTTCATGAAAAAGTGGATCACATCCACGAGCAGATGACGAGGAAATTCGACGATTTTGAAAAACTGTTAAGGAAAGACTAGGCAGGATCGCCGTGCGCAAGTGCCAGTTCGAGAAAATTCTCAAACAATATACGCCCGTCGCGGCTTTCGTTCGGATGTTCCCAGCGGGTCGGGTTTTTTGACCAGTCTTCGAATGACTTTTCGAGGTGAAACTGAACGCAGTAGATGAGCTGGCCGTTTGATCTCTTGACCATCATCTGATTTTTGCAGAGGTATGAGGTTGCCAAGAG
>CAZGSC010000244.1:0-2811 GCA_964528325.1 uncultured Chloracidobacterium sp.
ACCCGAACGCCTTGCGGTAGTAAAACTCAGCCTGCTTCGCATTGCCGACGTAAAACTCGACGTGGTGTATCTTCTTGAGGCCCAGAGGGTTCTGAACCGTTGTGTTAATCGCTGTATCTGTTTCTGTGATCATTGGAATGTCTCGATATATTTTTTCGTAACTTCTTTTAGTTCAGCATACGACGGAATGACATACAACACAGGCTGCATATCACTGTATGTGTACGCGTGATTTATAACTTCTTCCAGGTCAAACGGGCGGCGTTCAACCTTGTCAGAAAATGCATGTTCAAGCTCGCCGAACGACGACAGCAAACCTGCGCCGTATGCCTTGATATCGCCCTCATGCTCGACCAGGCCAAACTCGACCGTGAACCAGTACAGCCGCCCGAGTTCCTCGATCTGTTTATCGGTCGCGATACGCGCGCCGTGGCCGATGAACTGAGAGTAGTCGGCAAAATTCGGGTTTGTGAACATCGGAATATGGCCGATGGCTTCGTGAACAATGTCCGGCTCGGGCGTGTACGCCGGCTGCGAATGGTGGCGAATGTACTGTGTACAGAGCATCACTCGATACGAGAGCCATGATAGAAACGCGCGTGTCTCAACAAGCCCTTCGATCGGTGCGAGGCGAAAGCCTGTCAGTTCTTTCAGCCGACGGTTCATCTCAGTTAGTTGCGGGATGCGGTCTGTTGTAATGCCGAGATCTTTCTTTGCCCGCAGATAAAACGGCGACGCATATTTTTGCTGAAGTTCTTCTAACTCCTCCGCAACGTACCGCCACACGCGCTGTTCACGCGGGCTGTAATCGACATCCGTGATCTCGCCAGTCATGCGGAAATTTTTTGCAAAGCCGGCGATGACGTCTCGTCGAGCACGATACTCGCCATCATTTGCGCCGGGATGGTCGAGGTGAAGCTCGTTTATATTCTCGAACTTCATATCCTTGAATTCCGGCAGGTCTTCGTCAGACACGCGGAAATTCTCAATAGCAAAATCGGCTTCGGTTGAGGCGCTTGAAACGGTGTCGGTAAGCATTTTTGCGGCGGCTCCTTTCATAGATCAGACGAGTGAGATCAGGTAATTGATTATCTGCGAACACTCCATTTTAAATGATAGGAGATCATTTCGGAATGCGAATCATTAATTAATATGTTAGTATCGCCATATAATATGAATTTATTTGATCCTTTTGGTTAATAAAATATGTTCCAGGTTGTTCCATGGGTGTTCCATCATAGGTGGAACGGAACATACACACTTACTATGATCGACGAAATTGACCGCAAAATTCTGAAAGAACTACAGGAAGACGCACGGACGAGCTATGCCGAGCTTGGCCGACGAGTTGGGCTTACCACGCCGGCCGTTATCGAGCGTGTTCACAAACTCCAAGACGCACACATCGTCACCGGCTACCGTGCCGAGATAGACACGGCAAAAGTCGGACTGCCGATCACCGCATTTGTGCGAATGAGCATTACCGGTGTCGATTACAGCCACATTATCGAGGTCGCACAAGAATCGAGCGAAGTTCTCGAGTGCCATCGCGGCACGGGCGGCGACAGCTTTATTATGAAGGTTGCTGTTGCGTCGGTAGAGCACCTGCAGGAAGTAATAGACAGGCTGACACCATATGGCATCACTACTACTACGATAGTTTTGTCGTCACCTGTAAAAAGGCGCGTGATCGAGGTCTAGTAGGGTTAGACTCGCAACGAGCCGCGGAATGCTCTGGCGGCGTAGTAAGATTCGGCACCGTTGTGATAAACGAAGACACGGCCGAAACGAAAATCGCCAAAGATCGCTCCGCCGAGTTGCCTGATATCGGAAGGTGTTTCGAGCCAGCTGGATGTTTTTGTGTCGAAACATCCAAGCTTCTGAAGTTCCCGATATTCTTCTTCTGTTAAAATTTTGATGCCCATTTCGGCTGCCATTCCCATAGCGCTATTTTCAGGTTTGTGTTCCTTTCGTGATTCCCATGCCGCCCGGTCATAACAAAGGCTACGGCGGCCGTTAGGGGTTTCCAGCGAACAATCGTAAAAAATGTACTCGCCCGTCTTTTTATCAAATCCAACGACATCAGGCTCACCTCCGGTCCTTTCCATTTCAGCCAGCGACCAGAGTTTTTCCGCAGTAGTTTCCAGCTTTGCCTGAACATCGTGCCACTTGATGCCTTTGTGACGGTTCGTATTTGCCTCAAACCGTTCTTTCAGTTCGCTGAATAGTTCTACGCGTTGTTCCGGTAACAGATCTTTTTTTATCTTTTTCATCTTATTAATTTACGGAGGCCAATTTTCGGCTCTCAGGCCTGAGATACCATGATACGACCGTCAGGGTTCCGAGTAATATAGAAGGAAATATCTCACCAAAACCATCGCCCATAATAATATGCGAGATCAAGGCTCCTGACGTAACAAAGAAAAATCCGGCATAAGCCCATTCCTTTATCAACGATAATTTTGGTGCCAGTATTGCTGCGATGCCGAGAACCTTCCATACGCCAAGTATCGTAAAAAAATAGACCGGATACCCGAGACGCATCATATTATCCATCGCCTCAGGCGGCGTCTTAGCGATCTGTACTATCGCACTTGTTCCCATCCCCAATGTGAACCAGAGCGTCGCGATCCAATAAATGATCTTTTTTCCTTTTGTCATGATCTTTCCCTCAATTTGCTTACGGTTTCCTGCAAGCGGTCATGTGCCATATTGAGTCCAGCCGCAAATGGCAACTGCATCAATTGTTCTCTGAGAGCGACTGATCTAAAAACGATCTGCATATTGAGTTTGCTGCTATTGTCCGTTAAT
>CAZGSC010000245.1:0-2750 GCA_964528325.1 uncultured Chloracidobacterium sp.
GCTTTGACCGGGCTAGCGATCGGATTCGAGAGGAGTGCGGCTTCTCCGGCTTCAATTAGCAGGCAAATGGGCCAGAATAAGATCGATGGGTCAAATAAGCCGGCATATTTAGGGGCTCGTCAGGACAATGGCCGCAAGCCACAGGTAACAGCAGCCAACGGCACCGCAATGCTCATCGATGAAGATCTCGGCGGCATTAGTTTCCTTCCGCTAAAGACCTCATTACCGGTATTCAAGGCATTTGATATCTCCTTTGATCGTAAGTTACTTCTTTACTCCCCACTCAAGGATGGACGTCCCAGCGGAACGCTCCTGCTGGAAGATCTCCGCATTGGGGTTAGTAAGCGAGTCACTACACAGATCGTTCTATCCGCATCGATGTCGCCGGTGAATTCAAACAAGATCGCCTACACGCTTGCAAGCGAACGCGGATTCGGGCTTGGTATTGCAAACGTCGAAACTGGAGACGACGCGGTTATCGTCGGACACGATGTATTTGCAGAGATAGTGGAATGGAACGACGACGGCCGGTCTGTCAGATATTTTTCCACGACGCCAATTGAGTCACTCAGGCTCCGACCAACTTTTGACGGCCGTGAATTTTCCGGTTATGGGATGGGGAATGAAAATGACAGTACGTTGTTCTCACCATCTAACGACGAACATGAACTGTCGCTTACACCTAAGGCGGTCGATATTGAAACGCGGCTCTCGAGCTATCCCAATTCTGAGACACCCGCGGGTTTCCCGAAAGTTGGACGGAGCTCGCGTGTTCCGCTTGAATTCCAGCCGGACTCGGTAGACAAAAGCGGCTCGTCGACAGCCAGAGCCTACAGTATCAGATCGGCTGATGGCGTTCATTTAGTGTCCGGAGGTGACATTGTTGGGGCGGGCAGGATAACGGTCAAGAACACCGCAACCGGCGAAACAATGGTTCTCGGCCCTGCTGTTCTTTCCAAAGTTCTGGGTAACGGCCTGATAGTAAAGGAGTTTGAGCCGACCAAGACCATAACAAAATATGTCGGCTGGGATGGCAGCGTCACGCAACTCGGCTTTGTGGTGGTAGATTATAATCTTCCTTTAGCCAACTCGACAATGATCCAGGGAGGTGCAGGATATTCATCGCCTGGCAGCTGCAGCCTCTCGGCGCACTATGAAAACATGGCTTACGCCTATGACTTCAGGAGGACGACAGTCGGTGCCCACGCGCTAGCAGTTGGAGACGGGTTGGTAGTTTTTACAAGTTCAACGATGGCGTGTAATTTCACGCAGCCAGGCTGTGCCGATTACAGTCCGACCGGCTGCCCCGGATTCTATTTGGGAAATCAAGTGATCATTCAGCATGCGGATGGCACCTATTCGGTCTTCTCGCATCTTCAGACAAATTCGCCTCAGGTCGTCGTTGGATCGAGTGTGTGTCAGGGCCAATATGTTGGCCGACAGGGCCATACGGGTTCGGTTACCGGAACTTATAACAACTGCGGCGACCACCTTCACTTTCAGCGCCAGGCCTCGCCGGACATGGCCGGCCAGTCGATCCCGGCAACATTCTCGGATGTCGCCTCGCACCCGCTCTCATGCGGATCGGCTTACAACACAACGAGCACGGAGATCACCCATTCTATCGGCACAAGCTCGAATAGTTTTGGGGTCGCAGGCGGCAGCTCTTCTGTAAGCGTAACCTCGAACGGATGTACATGGGAGGCTGTCAGTCGTGATAGCTGGATCACGATAACATCCCCGTCAGGCGGCAGCGGCAGCGGAGCGGGCAGCGTGAATTACACAGTATCGAACAACTCAGCGGGCGGAGCTCGAACGGGAACGATGCTTATCGGCGGCCGCATTTTTACGGTCACACAAACGGGAGGCGGAGTGACAAATGCTGCACCGGTTGTCAACGCGGGGGTTGATCAGACCGTGAGCATTGCAAATGGTGCGGTGCTTTCCGGAGCAGTTACAGACGACGGCCTTCCGGCTCCGCCATCAACCGTAAACTCAACCTGGTCGAAGGTGAGCGGCCCGGGAAATGTTGCGTTTGCCAACGCAAACAATCCAAACACTTCCGCGTCGTTCTCGTTTGCCGGCATATATACGCTGCGTTTAACGGCAAGTGACAGTGTTCTTACCTCGTACGACGATGTGCGGATAATTGTAAATGTTGCAGGAGGCGGAGGTTTACTTACAGCAACTCAAAGCGACCCTTCCACATCGATCAATTTAACAAGTGAAGGTACCGCGGATTGGATCCACTGGGGCTTGAATGATGAGACCAGCATTGACCGCAAAAACGGTGTCACGCCTCAGATAAGCAATTTCACGAGGCTTGGATCGGTTACGACTCTTCGAGGCACCGCTAACGGCGCTCCGACGATCACATATGACTGGAGTGACGGAACGCCAAATGCGGGGGCTCAAAGCTCGACTTCCTGCGTTTATGTTTATGGTGTCGGTAATGGATTCGAGTTTACTTTGCCCGCAGACACGAATCAGCGCACTTTCAGATTGTACGTCGGCGTTTGGCGTGTTACCGGCAGGCTGGAAGCTGAGATGAGCGATGGCAGCGCTTCGCCTGTGATCGACAGCTCCCTTGCCACTTACTACCCGGATGGAGCCATTAACGGCTTATACACCATCACTTATGCAGCGACTTCAGCAGGACAGAGCCTAAAGGTACGGTGGCTCGTTGAAAGCAATACTTATCCGGTCGGAAATGTGAATATTCAATCGGCGACATTAACAGGTGGAGTCAC
>CAZGSC010000246.1:0-2719 GCA_964528325.1 uncultured Chloracidobacterium sp.
GTTGGTAAGCGTCGGTGGCGTCCTTAAATGTTGGAAAGCGAAAACTCAACGCGGGTGCAGCATCGTTAATGTCCATTTCAGGCAGATCATCCGCAGTGACCTTCTGTTTCGCGTTCATGATGACGATGCGCTCGATGATATTTTTTAGTTCTCGGACGTTGCCGAACCAGTCATTGCTGCTCAAAGCTTCCATCGCGTCGTCGGTGAACTCTTTCACGGGCTTGCCGTAATCGCTGGAAAAACGCTGATTGAAGTGCTCGGTAAGCAGCGGCACGTCCTCGCGGCGTTCGCGGAGCGGCGGGACTTGAAAAGGAATGACATTCAGCCTGTAAAACAAGTCGGAGCGAAAATTGCCATTGTCGATCAAGCTGTCAAGCGGTTTGTTCGTTGCCGACACGACGCGAACGTCCACCGAAACAGGCGTGTTGCTGCCGACCGGCTCAAATCGCTGCTCCTCTAACACCCTTAGCATTTTTGCCTGCACGCGCGGCGACATGTCGCCTATCTCGTCAAGGAAAAGCGTCGCTCCGTCAGCAACCTCGAACTTCCCTTTCTTTGATCGCGTCGCTCCTGAAAAAGCGCCTTTCGCATGGCCAAAAAGCTCAGATTCGACAAGCTCTTCGGGTATTGCAGCGGAATTGATCTCGACGAATGGTGCATTTTTTCGCTTTGACTGAGCATGGATCGCTCGTGCGACTAGTTCCTTGCCGGTGCCGCTCTCACCCGAGATCAGCACCCGGCCGTCAGTTGGCGCGACGATGGCGATCTGTTTGCGAAGCGCACGCATCGCGACCGATTCGCCGACCATGACATATTGCTCTGCAAGTTCTGACTGAAGCTGTGCATTCGCGATCTCAAGCTGCCGCTGGCGAACTGCATTCTTGACCGTTACAACAGTGCGTTCGAGGCTCAAAGGCTTTTCGATAAAGTCGAACGCACCGAGTTTTGTTGAACGAACAGCCGTCTCTATATTTCCGTGGCCCGAGATCATTACGACCGCGGCATCGCAACCTTCTTCTTTTAGCTGTGCAAGAGTGTCGAGACCATCAATGCCGTCGCCAAGCCAGATATCGAGCAAGATGCACGAAAAATCGCCATTCCGTACGAGGTCAAGACATTCTTCGCCGGTGGCAACGGTCGAGACGAAAAAACCTTCGTCCTCGAGCACTCCGCGAAGCGTGTCGCGAATTCCGGGTTCGTCGTCAACTATGAGAACAGAGTTTTTCATCTATGCGTTCAATGGTAACTCAATAATAAACTTCGCACCTTTCGGCTGATTTGGCACCGCCTTTATACGACCATGGTGTTCTGCAATTATACGATTTACGATTGCAAGGCCGAGACCCGTGCCGCGGCCTTTTGTCGAAAAATACGGCTGAAAAAGTTTCTGCAGATCAGCCGGTGCGATGCCTCTTCCATTATCAGAAACCTCGGCAATGACCAGATCACGTGCCGCGTCGTGACGTGTCGTTATCCATATCGTCCGCACACCTGTCGTGCCTTCAAAAGCTTCGACGGCATTTCCGATAAGGTTAACAAAAACACTCTTCATTTGCTCGGCGTCGATACTGACTTGCGGCAGATCGGCGGCGAACTCGTATTCGATCTCAATGTGTTCCGTCAAAGTATCAAAAACAGCGATCGCCTGCCCGATCACGTGATCAAGGTCGCCCGCTTCGAGCTTCGTTTCCGGAAGGCGCGCAAACCGGGAAAATTCATCAACAAGCGTCTTGAGCGACGTGACTTCGCGAAGGATCGTAGCTGTACTTTCGTGAACGACGTCGCCGATCGGCCCTTTGTCATCTATTCGTTTACCCATGCCGTTATCAGAGTGTCCGGTTTTCGTAAAACGCTTTGCGATGCGCTCGGCGGAAAGTTGAATTGGCGTCAATGGATTCTTGATCTCGTGCGCCATACGGCGAGCGACTTCCTGCCAGGCGGACGCACGTTGTGCAGAGATCAATTCCGACAGATCTTCGATAACCAATACCACACCGCTGTCAGACGGCAATTTGGCCGCCGTGAGGGCCACGGTAAGTTCGTTCTCTCGCTCTTCTTCACCATTCGAGCCTTTCCCTTTGAGCGAAGTCTGATCTGATGCATGTCCGACACGTCTGGCGCGCGAAAGAAGACGGTCGAACACATCGCCGATCTCGTTGCTGATCATCTGGGCGACCTTTGCTCCGACGATGTCCTTGTCGTTAAGATGCAGGATCTTTACTGCTGCTCCATTGATCGTGCTTATGCTACCTTCGTTATCAAAAGAAATAACTCCCGTCGGAAGCGTTTCGAGGACCGTTTCGATATACCTTTGGCGTTCTGTAAGCTCAACTGCATTGGCTTCTAGTTTGGCGGACATATCATTGAATGCTCTCACCAGAATAGAAAGTTCGTCCTCGGCCAGCACATCAACACGATGGCCAAAGTTCCCGGCTGCGATCTCGCCTGCTCCTTCAGCAAGGGCCTTGATCGGCGTGGTCAGCCCACGCGCAACATAAAACGCTATCCACGACGAGGCAAACATCAACAAAAACGTCAGCACTCCAAGCGTCAACAAAGCAATGCGGCGAATTGTCTGCTGTTCGCGGCCCAGACGCTCGAGCTCTGCAAGCGAATTATTTATCGAAGGCTGCTCGAGATTTCGAGCCTGTTGAATAACGCTCTGCGGGATCTGTGAGAACCATCGATCCAGTGCGCGGTTCAGAAAAAGATAAGAGAA
>CAZGSC010000247.1:0-2712 GCA_964528325.1 uncultured Chloracidobacterium sp.
ATGCCATCAAAGAAGAAGCCGAACGCTGCGGGCAGTTTTACATCAATAACCGCTGGCTCGGCGGCCTTTTGACAAATTACGAGACGGTTAAAAAATCGATCCAGAAGCTCAAGGACATTGAAACGATGCGTGAGGACGGCCGTTTTGAGATGCTCACTAAAAAAGAACGTCTCAAACTCGACCGCGAGCACGAAAGTTTGATGAAAAACCTTGCCGGCATCAAAAATATGAACGGAATACCGGACATGCTTTTTGTGATCGACGTTCGTAAAGAAGACATCGCGATCAAGGAAGCTAATCGGTTGAACATTCCGATCGTGGCAGTGGTTGACACCAATTGCTCGCCTGAAGGGATCGATTGTGTTATTCCGGGCAACGATGACGCATTGCGTGCCATTCGCCTTTTCGCTTCACGCATCGCTGACGCGATCATTGAAGGCAAACAGGTCGGCACGGAAGGCCGCACCGCTGAAGTTGAAGCGGAAACGAACGAAACTGAAGGCACCGAATTACCGGGAATCGGTTCATTGACGGCAATACCGAAGGAATTTCGCGGTGAGGACGACGATGAGGATGTCGACATCGAGGACGAAACTGAGGACGACGATGAGATCGTAGCTGAAAGCACCGAAGAGGTTCCTCAGGCCGACGCTGAAGCGGCAACTGAAACCGCGGCGACAGTGGCAGACGAAACAACGGAAGAAAGTAGCGAAGCAAAAGCAAGCTAGTACATTTTATTCTTGAAAGCGTAGCTCTTTTCCGTATCCTCGGCGACGGGCTACGCTTTTTTACAAACAGAGATTTATCGAATTAATTTTGGAGTAAGTTATGGCAGAAGTTACAGCAGGTGCAGTAAAAGCACTTCGAGAAAAATCAGGTGCGGGAATGATAGATTGCAAGAACGCCCTCGTCGAGGCTAATGGCGATGAGAATGCGGCAATGGACCTTCTTCGCAAGAAAGGCATGGCACAGGCCGGCAAAAAGGCTGGACGCGTAACAGCCGAAGGTGCCGTCGGTTCCTACATTCACATGGGAGGCAAGGTCGGCGTTCTCGTCGAGGTCAATTGCGAGAGCGATTTCGTAGCCCGTGGTGAAGAGTTTCAGCAGCTCGTCAAGGACGTTGCGATGCACATCGCTGCGACTGATCCTCGTTGGACCAACCGCGATGAGGTTGCGGAAGCCGACCTTAATACGGAACGTGACATCGTGCGTGAGATGTTGATGGCCGACCCAAAAAATTCAGGTAAGCCTGCTGACATTCTCGACAAGATCATCGACGGCCGCATGAACAAGTTTTACGAGGACAACGTTCTTGTCGATCAGCCTTTCGTCAAAGATCCGTCGAAAACTGTAGGGGAACTCGTTGCCGAAAAGATCGCCTCGATCAAAGAGAACATAACAATACGTCGATTCTCCCGCTTCAAAATGGGCGAAGGCATCGAGAAAAAAGCGGACGACTTTGCCGCTGAAGTCGCGTCGATGATCGCGTAAAATAGATATTAAGTCTTTTGTCGGAAAAAGATGGCTTACGATTCAGGACTTAAGACTCCAGACTCTTATGGCTGAGCCAGCATTCAACCGCATTCTACTAAAACTCTCAGGCGAAGCCCTAGTGGGTTCGCAGAGTTACGGCATTGACACAAAGGTGGCCGTTGCAGTTGCAAAAGAGATCAAGGCAGTTCACGATCTCGGCGTCGAGATCGCTGTGGTGATCGGCGGCGGCAATATCTTTCGCGGCGTTTCTGAATCTGCAGGCAATATGGACCGTGCGGCGGCCGATTATATCGGAATGCTGGCGACCGTGATGAATGCTGTTGTCTTGCAGGATGCTTTAGAACAGTTGGATGTTTACACCCGCGTGATGTCGGCTATTGATATTCCTCAATTGGCCGAGCCGTTTATCAGGCGTCGAGCCGTGAGGCATCTTGAGAAAAAACGTGTTGTTATTTTTGCCGCCGGCACGGGAAATCCGTATTTCACGACCGACTCGGCAGCTGCTTTGCGGGCACTCGAGATAGAGGCTGAAGTGATCTTGAAAGGAACCAAGGTTGACGGCGTTTATTCCGCCGATCCGGTCAAGGTGCCGGATGCGACAAAATTTGACAAGATCACTTACCAGGAAGTTCTCGAAAAACAGCTAAAGGTCATGGACGCATCGGCAATATCGCTTTGCATGGATAACGCTTTGCCGATCATGGTCTTTAACATGCAGAAAAGTGAAAATATCATAAAGGCCGTGTGTGGTGATCTCTCGATCGGCACATTGGTCACGAAATAATTATGAGCGTACAGGACGTATTAAAAGAAACAGGGCCAAAAATGGATCTGGTCGTTGAGGATTTCAAGAGAAAGCTGTCAAATGTGCGAACTGGTCGGGCGACCGTCGGTTTGCTTGATGCGGTTCATGTGGATTATTACGGCACGCCGACACCGCTGAATCAGATGGCTTCCGTCGCTGTACCTGAAGCACAGACGATCACTATTCAACCATGGGACGCCACGGCTCTTGCGGCCGTCGAGAAAGCTATTGTAGCTGCAAATCTCGGCATGAACCCGTCAAATGACGGCAAGATCATTCGCCTGACCGTGCCCGCGCTTACTGAAGAGCGGCGAAAACAGTTTGCCAAGCAGGTTCACGAGATCGCCGAAGAGCACCGCATCGCTGTTCGCAATGTCAGACACCATTCAAATGACCTTCTGAAGAAATTACTC
>CAZGSC010000248.1:0-2705 GCA_964528325.1 uncultured Chloracidobacterium sp.
ACGTCTGAAAAACGGAAGCATTCCCGTCGAGATCAAACCCGGCAGCAAGCTCCGCCGCTCGCTGGATCAGGCGGTCACAAGCACTAGCGGAATTAAATCCTTCGATAACAAGAAACCCGTCTTCGCGAAATTGATCAAGCTGCACACTCATACAAATAAAAAAAGCACAATTGTTCGACGTCTATCTAAAGCTCACTGTCATTCGTGCGCCGAACATGCGAGGGTGACCGAAGTGCGTGCCTTCGAACGGACTGCCGAAATTGTAAGCGAAGCGGTGGTTGAATATGTTCTCAACGTTGGCCTCGAGACGCACGGCGTGCTTTTCGTTCCTGCTGAGATGCAAGCCCGCCTGCAGATTAAAGATCGTCCACGGGCGAATACGGCCCCGGTCAAAGTTGACGAGGTCGGCTCCGGGCGCGTTCATTAGCTCGATGATGCGGTCTTCGTCGGCCTCGATGGCAACGCCGCTTTCGTGACGCCCGCCAAAGGTGGCGAACCAACGCCGCTCTTTGCTGTTGTATGTGACTGCGAACGAAGCGGCATTCCGCTGGTCGTGGTCGGGAATGAACCTGGTTCCGGGTCCGATCTCCATGAATTCATCGGTGAGAAAAAGGCCGCCGTTTATCGGCCCGGTCTGAAGGATGCGGCTGTTTGTCCAGCTTGCGTAACCCGAAAAGCCGCGGCGTTCGAGAATGTCGAGCCGAACATCAGTTCCGCGTGCAAAGCCTTTGTTCACGCTGTTCGGAAAAACGATCGTCGTGTTGAAAAGGGTGTTCGGGTCGTCATAGTTGCGAAAGTCTCGGTGCCAGTACGCTACGTCGAGCCGCGCGACATTGCCGATGTTCTGCGTCGCTCCGGCCTCATACGCCGAGACGCGCTCGGCACGAACACGCGCACCGCCTTCACCGTCTCCCGAAAAGGGTGAAAGGGCACGAGCTTGTTCGGAGTCCGAAAGCAGCAGATTCTCGATCTGCGGCGGTTGGAAAAGACGATTGAGCGACGCACGCAGCGTCGTGCCTGTCCGCGTTACGTGATAAGCGAGCCCCAAGCGCGGGCTGAGCTGATTGCCGACCAAAGGAAGATCCGAATGCTCAAGGCGAAGACCGGCGCTGACCGTCAGGTTCTTGAACGTGAACTGGTCCTGAACGTAAACTGCAAGATATTGGCCGTTGCGTGCTCCGGTAAAGACGAAAGGATCGTCGGACGTGAATTCGCGTGCCTCTTCGCTCACGCCGCGTTCTTCTGCAAGCTCATCATCGGTAACCGCAAAGGAAAAGAATTCTCGCAAAGATATGTGAGTCGCCTCAAAGCCGCCCTTGAACGCGTGCCCGTACTTCGAAACGGAAAGACTGCCAAGCGCTCCTTCGCGCGTTTGCCTGCGGTCCTGTGTCGCGGTGATAGGCGTGTCGAATTCACTCGCGAAGAGTTTCGCTTCGGCACGACGGCGAAAGAGAACAAGATTCGTTACCACGTCGCTGTTCCAGATGTGCTGCCACGAGAATGCCTCATTGTCGTCATCGAAATGCTGACGCTGTCGCTGGAGCGCCAGCTCCTGTATCTCGTCGTTCGGAACGTCAATTCGCGCCCCGTTGATGCCGAGGTTGAAAAACATCGCGTCCGATTCGCGAGGCTGCCAATCTGCGCGAAACGCCAGGTTTCTGCGGAAGCCGTGATTGTTAAAGTTGCGTTCGTCCACAGCGTCGAGATATCGGTCCGAACGCGCCGCTGCGCCGCTGGCAAAGATGCTGAATTTTTTGCTCGGCGCCGCAGCGAACTGCCCTGCAATGTCGCGTGTCGCTAAATTGCCGACGCCCGCGGTGAACTCGCCGCTCAGCCTTTCGTCGATACCGGAATTTGACTGCACGATAGCGACAGCACCACTTCGCCCGCCGAATTCGGCGGGGAAATTGCCTGTGATCACCTGAATGGAACGAACATCCCCGATATCGCTGCCGCTTGCGGTCATGAGATCGACGCGGTCGGTTATCGGCACGCCGTCCACAACGTAAAGAATGCCGTCGTCTACACCGCGAACGTGCATCAGCCCGCCGTTCTGTGTAGTAATGCCTGAGGTCGTCGCGACGACGCCCGGCAATCCGCGTGTACGACTCGCTGTGGGAAAGTTTTGAATGCGCTCGGCGCTTATCTGTGTTTCGGTCTGTGTTTTGTCCTTGCTGGCAAGGTAGTCAACGGTCACCTCGGCCGCAGCGCCGCCGACCGCCAGGCCGACATTGATGCGGATAGGAACATTGGACCTAACTGCAACTGAGTTTTTGTAATCGCCAAAGCCCGTGGATGAAACACTGAGTTCGTAATCGGCAAAAGGCACATTGTGGAACGCAAACGTTCCATCCGGTCCAGCCGCGATCTCGGCGCGATAGCCGGTCAACCTGTTCATAAGTCGGACATTCGCCGCCGGCACCGCCGCACCGTTCTGGTCCGCTACATTGCCGAGAAGCGTCCCCGTCTGACTTTGACCGAGGCAGAGCCCGGGAAGACAGCAGACAAACAGTAACAGCAAATACCGCGCGAGGGCCGAAGTCTTTCCACCTATCATTGATACATTTTCGCTCGAACGGTCGTCGAGGTTCAAACCGTTCGATCAGTTTTGAAGGGTAATGATCAGCGAATGAATTTCGCCGTTGGGTTGATCTCTGCCCACGACAACGACGTATTCATGTTTATTGCCGGTGATATGGATGGAT
>CAZGSC010000249.1:0-2598 GCA_964528325.1 uncultured Chloracidobacterium sp.
CTGCAGGAATTGCTGACATGCAAATCAGATGATGTGGCAGGACGTTCGAAGATCTACGAGACGATCGTCAAGGGCGTTTCAAACTTCGAGCCGGGCATTCCCGAATCTTTCAATGTTCTGGTCCGCGAGCTGCAATCGCTCTGTCTCGATGTAGAACTGATACAGGAAGATCAGATCGATCCGGAGGAGGTCGCCGCCGGTGTGGACGCCCTAGTCGGAGTCGATTAAAAAACAACGGGACAGTGGGACAGCGACAGTGAAACCCTGTATTTACAACATTTAAGCTGTCCCACATGGTTTTGGGACAGTTGGGACAGCGAGACGCCCGAGACAGTATTTATAACGGAGACATATGTTTCGATTAAATAACGATAATAAGACGCAATTAACGACGAACTACGAGGCGATCCGCATTTCGCTGGCATCACCCGACAAAATTCGTTCGTGGTCGCATGGCGAGGTGACCAAGCCGGAAACGATCAATTACCGAACCTTTAAACCGGAGCGCGACGGGCTTTTCTGTGCCCGCATATTCGGCCCGGTTTCGGATTGGGAATGTCTTTGCGGAAAGTACAAGCGTATGAAGCATCGCGGCGTCATTTGCGACAAGTGCGGCGTCGAGGTCACGCAAAGCAAGGTCCGCCGCGAGCGGCTCGGCCATATTGAGCTTGCCTCGCCCTGTTCGCATGTGTGGTTCTTTAAAGGACTGCCGTCGCGTATCGGCCATCTGCTCGACATTACGCTTCGCGATCTTGAGAAGATCCTTTATTTCGAGACCTATATCGTCGTGGACGAGGGCGATGTGCCGGAGCTCAAGCAGAAAGATCTGCTCACCGACGAACGTTTTCGCGAATTGACTCGTGATTATCCAAATCAGTTCGTTGCGAAAATGGGTGCAGAGGCGATCAAGGACCTTCTCGCGCAGATAGACATTGCGGAGCTTGTGGACGAACTCCGTGCCAAAATGCGAGAGGAAACCTCGCAGCAGAAAAAGCTCAAATATTCCAAGCGTTTGAAGGTGTCGAATTCGTTCCTTCGCAGCGGCAACAACCCGCAGTGGATGATCCTCGACGTTATTCCGGTCATTCCGCCTGAGCTTCGCCCGCTTGTGCCTCTCGACGGCGGACGTTTTGCAACGTCTGACCTTAACGACCTTTATCGCCGAGTTATCAACCGTAACAACCGTTTGAAGAAGCTCATCGAGCTTCGAGCCCCCGAAGTCATCGTGCGTAATGAGAAACGTATGCTTCAGGAAGCCGTCGATGCTCTGTTTGATAACGGACGACGCGGCCGTGTCCTTCGCGGTGCGAATAATCGCCCGCTCAAATCGCTGTCTGGAACTTTAAAGGGGAAACAGGGACGTTTCCGTCAGAATCTTCTTGGAAAACGTGTAGATTATTCGGGACGTTCGGTGATCGTTGTCGGCCCGGAATTAAAACTGCACCAGTGCGGTTTGCCGAAGAAAATGGCGTTAGAGCTCTTCAAGCCATTTATTTACAACAAATTGGAAAAGGATGCGCACGCCGCGACAATTAAGCAGGCACGCGAAATGGTCGAACGCCAGGAACCGATCGTTTGGGACATTCTCGAAGAGGTAATTCGCGAGCATCCGGTCCTTCTGAACCGTGCCCCGACGCTTCACCGTCTTGGAATTCAGGCATTTGAGCCTGTTCTGGTCGAGGGTAAGGCGATCAAGATACATCCGCTTGTTTGCACCGCGTTCAACGCCGACTTCGACGGTGACCAGATGGCTGTTCACATTCCTCTTTCTGCTGAGGCTCAGATCGAAGCAAGTGTGTTGATGCTTGCGTCAAACAATTTGCTTTCACCCGCAAGCGGCCAGCCGATCGCTGTTCCGTCACAGGACATCGTTCTTGGCTGCTACTATCTGACCCTCGCTCGCGATGAGATGAAGGGCGAAGGTAAGATCTTTGGTTCGATCGATGATGTTTTGCTCGCTCTTGACTCGGGCTCTGTCGAAACGCAGTCAAAGATCAAGCTTCGCTGGCGCGGCGACCTGATCGATCTGACGCTCGAACACAACATGCAGGACGTTATGCGGGCGACTGCACGCGAAAATGTCGATCTGATCCTTGAGACGACAGCCGGCAGGGTGATCTTTAACGAACGCCTCACTCGCGACGGCCTGCCATATGTCAATGGTGTGTTGAAGAAGAAAGGCCTGCAGTCGCTGGTCACATTTTGCCATTTGAGACTTGGGCACGAGGCAACTGTTGCTTTGCTGGACGATCTTAAGGCAATGGGCTTTCTGTATGCAACGAAGGCCGGTGTCTCGATCGGTATTGATGACATGGTTACGCCGTCGAGCAAGAAGGGGATCATCGACAAGGCTCTCAAGGAAGTTGAGAAACTTCGCAAGCAGTATGAAGATGCGACAATGACCGACCTTGAACGTACGAATAAGGTGACGGCGATCTGGTCTGACGTGACCGATCACGTTGCCAAAGAGATGTTCGCGGCCATGCACACGAGAGAAAAAGAACGCAAAGAACTGAATCCGATCCTCGTGATGGCTGATTCGGGTGCTCGAGGTTCGGACGCTCAGATCCGCCAGCTCGCCGGCATGCGAGGCCTTAA
>CAZGSC010000250.1:0-2596 GCA_964528325.1 uncultured Chloracidobacterium sp.
CGAGCTGGTGGAAAAGCTGAGAACGGAGGTGCGGGTTATATGATCCTGGTATTTATCGAACACAAAGATTGTGTTCTCAATAAAACTTCGCTCGAAGCGGTCACCGCCGCGCAGAGCATTGCAAAGGACCTCGGACTGAAGGTTTCTGCAGTTCTGCCCTGTGACAAGGATTGTGCGTTGGCACAGGAGATCGCGGGATATGATCTTGAAAAAGTAATTGTTGCCAAAAACGAAAAGCTTGGTACGTACACGCCAGATGGTTATGCCGACGCTTGGGAGCAAGTTATCAAGGCGACGAATCCGCAATATGTCGTTATGTCGCACACATATCAAGTGCGCGATTTTGCTCCGAAGGTCGCCGCGAGATTAGGACGTGAGGTTGTCGGCGATTGCATTCGTTACAAATCAGACGGAGGGAAACTTGTGCTGACGCGGCGTATCTTTCTTGGAAAGCTCGATGCTGATGTGACCATTGGCGGCGAAGCACCGTATTTTGTGACTTTCCAGTCAGGTGCTTTTCGCGGTGATAATGCCGAAAAGGGAACTGCTGCGGTCGAGACGATGGATATTACGGTCGGCGATATTCGGATGACGCCGGAAGCTCCGTTTCAGGAGGCAAAGGCATCGGTTGATCTTACCAAATCCGAGGTTATCGTTGCGGTCGGACGCGGTATCAAGTCGCAGGAGAATATTGCTTTGGCTCAGCAGCTTGCCGACGTTCTCGGTGCTGACATTGCTGCGTCAAGGCCGATCTGTGACAGCGAATGGCTGCCGATCGACCGGCAGATCGGCTCTTCGGGACAGACGGTCGCTCCGAAGGTTTACATCGCTCTCGGCATTTCCGGTGCTATCCAGCACATCGTTGGAATGAAAAACGCCGGCACGATCGTTGCGATCAATAAAGACTCTGAAGCCCCGATATTCGACATTGCCGATTACGGTATTGTTGGTGATCTCTTTGAAGCGGTTCCGGTGATGATCGAGGAAGTTAAGAAAGCCAAAGGATAATAATAATCCACTAAAACACACGAAAGGCACGAACTAGAAATCTTCTTTTCGTGCCTTTTGTGTGTTTTAGTGGGTAATGTTTTTAGATCGATGCGGCAATAGCTTCGTCGAAGATCTCCAGCGCAACATCGACGTGTTCTTTTGCCAGGATCAACGGTGGTGACCAGCGGATCGAATTTGAACCGCAGCCGAGGATGATCAGGCCGCGTTTGTAACATTCCATTTCAATCGCGTCGCGAAGTTCGGGTGCCGGTGCGAGGCTTGCCTTGTTCGTGACAAACTCCACGCCGAGCATCATTCCAAATCCGCGAATATCACCGATACAATCGTACTTGTCCATCAGCTTACGCAATCCTGCTTCGAGGTACGCTCCGACCTCACGGCTGTTGTCCACAAGTCCGCCTTCTAAAAGCTCGATCGTCTTCAGAGCTGCTGTTAACGCTACCGGATTGCCGCCGAAGGTTGATGCGTGAGCTCCTTTATGCCAGTCCATGATGTCGGCACGGGCGATGCAGGCTCCAATAGGCATTCCTGAGCCGAGGCCCTTGGCAAGGCACATGATGTCGGCTTTCACGCCGGGGTGATGGTCTAGAGCGAACATCTTGCCCGTACGGCCCATACCCGATTGTACTTCATCAATGATCAGCATAATGCCGTTTTCGTCACAGATGCGACGCAGTTCTTTAACGAAAGCCGTTGGGGCCGGAATGTAGCCTCCTTCGCCCTGGACGACTTCGAGAATGATGCCGGCGACTTCCTCCGGCGGCGTCGTTGTTTGAAAAAGTCGCCCTTCTATCCACTTGACTACATCGCGTGTGATCGTTGCTTCGTCGGTCGGCATGTCGGTCGCAAAGTGGCGGAATTTATTAGGATAAGGAATATGGACGACATCAAGTGCCTGCCGCATAAAGCCAAGCCTCTGTGCCTTTTTGGAGCTGGTTAAACTCAAGGCTCCAAGCGTTCTGCCATGGAACGAGCCAAAGAATGAGATGAATTTTTGCCGCCGTGTGTGATACATCGCGACCTTTAAAGCAGTTTCAATGGCTTCAGCACCGCTGTTGCCGAAGTGAGTTCTGGTCGGTCCTTCGATCGGACATATCTCTTCTAACTTCTTTCCGAGTTCCGGCATATGCCGGTAATAGAAATCGGTGCCGCAAAGGTGGATCAACTCGCTTACCTGTTTCTGGATAGCAGCGACGATCTCAGGATGGCAGTGGCCCGTCGAACAAACAGCTACGCCGGCATTACAGTCGAGAAATGTATTGCCATCCGGATCAGTGATCCAAACTCCGCTTGCGTGGTCAACGACCAATTTATAATCCGGCCGCGGATAGCTTGGCGTAACATATCGCGAATCGGCGTCGATGATCTCGCGGGATCTCGGCCCCGGCAATTCAGTTTTGATAGATGGTCTTTGTAATTCTTGTGTCGGTGTCATGATTTTTCTCCTTAAATTTTTGAGTGGACAATGCTGTGTTGTTTTAAAAAACGACAAACAAAGCAATTTATAGACTCTGGATTAAGAAGGGAAGATTAGTCACCGGCGAAAAGATTCGCTCGCTGCTTCATAGGCCGGAGTTTTGAAATG
>CAZGSC010000251.1:0-2503 GCA_964528325.1 uncultured Chloracidobacterium sp.
ACTTTGTTTAGGTTTCATAGAATTTAAAATTGATTATTACAATTTATAATTTTATTTTTCATCATATTAAGATCATTTTTATTATCTATGTGTTTTAAGAATTATTTTGCGATCATACTGTTGGGCGTCTCGATCACCGCCACTGTTTTCGCACAAGGTGCTCCTGTGAAAGACCCTGCGGCCATCGCCGCTGAAAACAAACGGATCGAAGCATCAAATGCCGCAATGAAAAAAGCTTTGATCGACGGCAATCTTGCTTATACCAAAAAAGATTATGATGGAGCCGTGACGATCTATGACGCGGCGATCAATGCCGATCCAACACATCCGGGAGTGCCGTCGCTTTTAATGAATAAAGCTGCCGCACAGATGCAGCGCGGGGTTGAAATATTTAATTCGAGCGTCACGGCAAAGAATAAGGATCTATTGGAAAGCGGTAAGCGATATTTAGTCGACGCAGCGACAACGAGTACAAAAGCGGTCGCTCTCGCCAAGACTCTTAAATACGATTCGCAAAACATTCTTCCTATCCTTGCGATGCGTAAATCAACATTGCGTCTGGCCGTTACAAAAGCTGAGTTCACCGAAGTCGCGGCGGCGGCCGCAGCATATAATGAATATATTGACGCGGAAACCGATGCCGCAAAAAAATTGCAGGCGCGGGCGGAACTTGGTGATGTCTTTTTCGCTACAGGCGACTACGAGCGGGCGAAGATCGAGTTTGAAAAAGCTTATAAAATGTCCCCGATTAATGCGCCAGTACTAGCCGGACTCGGAACAACACTATTTTTTATAGGTGCTCAAAACGATGACGCGCTATCACTCCAACGATCTGCAAATCTGCTCAAGGCCTTTCTAGCAGCGGCCGCAGTCGGTGACCCAAAACGCTCCGACGCCGAAATAATGTTAAATGAGCTAAAGGCAGCACATAATATTATTCCTAAATGAGTGCTATTTTTGAAAAAACTATCCGGCCTGCAAACGAGCTTTTCTTTTCGCGCGGCGATGCTAATGATCCGAGGCTTGGCAATACCGTCAGTCGCGAAGAATCAGATTACGCATCAGCTGACATTGTCATTCTCGGATATCCACAGGACGAAGGTGTGCGTCGAAACAACGGCAGAGTTGGAGCGGCAGCCGCACCTGATGCAATACGCGAACAGTTCTATCGGCTTACACCATTTAATATCAAGAAAAAGATCTTTGACCTCGGCAATGTCATTATCCGCGGCAGCTTAGAGGAAACGCACGAGTCGCATTTCAATGTTGTTACGCAGCTATTACGTGACGGCAAGAGAATCATCGTACTTGGCGGCGGGAATGATATTTCCTATCCTGACGGAGCCGCAATGGCGGAAGTTTTTGGCCCGGAACAATGGATCGGCGTTAATATTGATGCCCAACTTGACGTAAGCATCGCCGAACAGCGAAACAGCGGTACGCAATATAGACAGCTTTTGGAAGAAAATCTCCTGCTGCCAACTTACTTTTACGAGGCTGGGTATCAAACACATTTTTGTTCGCCGGTCTATTACGAATACATACGCGATCTCGGTGTTCATCGTATCAGCCTCGAATTGCTCCGTTCACGAAACGATGCCGACATCGAGATCAAGGAACAGATACGGCAAAAATTCATCGGCCACAGTTCGTCGCTAAATACATTTTTCGGCTTCGACCTCAGCGTAGTTCGTTCGGCTGACGCTCCGGGCACATCGTCACCATCGCCTCTCGGCTTGCGTGCCGGCGAATTTATTACACTCGTCAAATACGCTGCTTCACTAGCTAATACAAAGATCATCGAGTTCACCGAGGTCAATCCAAAATATGATGTCGACAACCGCACAACAAAACTCGTCGCGATCGGCATGCATAGATTTTGTACGGGTGTAGCGTAAACTAGATGAAGTTCTATTTCTTCAAGTTCGTAATTGCTTTCTCTATTATTGGTTCAACGGTCACCTGCAACACGGCAAGTGTCAATGTGAATAACAGTATGCTTGGAAGCAATGCAGAGATCACAATAACTCCTATTACAACTTGGCCACCTTTACCCACCAGAGGATTTATAAAAGGACGCGCAGCCACAAAAAAGGATGTAGAGGACGGTAACGCCGTATTTGTTGCTGCAATTGCGGGAAAAGGAATTGGAATTCCAATTAACATCGACATTCCACAATTTGGTATTTGGAACGACTCCGAATCAGGAAGGAAAATAAAAGTTATAGTCTTGCAAGCTGAAAAAGCGCAAAAACGGGAATTAATTGGGTTCATGAACATCGAAACCGGAGAATTTCGGGCAGGATTGAAAGAAGAATTTCAATTCCTAGGAACGAGACCTTAAAAATTATGTATCTTCTTGGGCGTTTGAAATGCGAAGAAGTCTTGCAGAACTTGACACTTTTTACAGTGTTTGGCATTCTAATTGTTCGCTTTTCTCTTGGATTTGCGACGAGTGTAGTCTCTTAGCTCAGTTGGTAGAGCACTACCTTGACAAGGTAGG
>CAZGSC010000252.1:0-2476 GCA_964528325.1 uncultured Chloracidobacterium sp.
CCGACGAATATGGGTTCGATGGTTGAGCGTGCTTTTGACGCCGGCTGGGGCGGAGCAGTTTGGAAAACGCTTGGCGAGCCGATCACCAATGTTTCGTCGCGGCTTGCAGGTCTCGATTCGGGCACGAACCGGCTGATCGGGCTTAATAATATTGAGTTGATCACCGACCGGTCGCTCGACGTCAATCTCAAGGAGATCACCGCGTGTAAGAAAAAATATCCGAATCACGCTGTGATCGCTTCGCTAATGGTCGAGTCGAAAAAGGAAGCGTGGCAGGAGATAACCAAGAAAACTCAGGATACAGGCTGCGACGGTTTTGAACTTAATTTCGGCTGTCCACACGGCATGAGCGAACGCGGAATGGGCGCGGCAATGGGCCAGGTGCCGGAATATACCTGCATGGTCACGGAATGGGTCAAAGAAGTTTCCAATATTCCGGTGATCGTCAAACTCACCCCAAATGTCACGCATATTGTTCCGCCGGGGCACGCCGCTCAACGCGGCGGAGGCGACGCTGTTTCGCTGATCAACACGATCAACTCCGTGATCGGCGTCGATGTCGATACGATGATCCCTTATCCAAACGTTAACGGCATGGCAGCTCATGGCGGTTATTGCGGCACGGCGGTCAAGCCGATCGCTCTCAACATGGTGAGCGAGCTTGCGCGTGATGCGGAATTCAATATTCCGATCAGCGGTATTGGCGGCATCAACACTTGGCGCGACGCAGTCGAATTTATGCTGCTTGGCGCAGGTTCCGTTCAGGTTTGCACAGCGGTGATGCACTACGGCTATCGTATCGTCGAAGACATGATCGACGGACTGAACAATTACCTGGACGAGAAAGGTTTTGCATCGGTTAATGACATTGTCGGCAAGAGTGTGAACCGCGTGACCGATTGGGGCAATCTCGATCTCAATTACGACGTTAAGGCCTTTGTAAATAAAGAGCATTGCATCCAATGCAATCTTTGCTATGTCGCATGCGAAGACGGCGCTCATCAGAGCTTTATTTTCGAGGAAGTTGACGGCAAAAAATATCCGCTTGTTATCGAAAAAGAGTGCGTCGGCTGCAACCTTTGCTATCTCGTTTGCCCGTCACCCGGAGCGATCACAATGAAACGTGTTGACGCCGGCGGTCCAACCCAAAGCTGGCGTGAAAGAATGGGAAGCTGATGTTTCGTTTCTTGTTTAATTACAATATGAAGGTCCTAATAATGGCGGCTGTCCTTATTACCGTTCTTGGTTTTACGGCCGCAGCACAAAATAAATATGAACTTGACGGCAACCGCCTGAAAGTTGAAAAGCCGATCACCTTTGTCGGGGCAACTGATAAGCTCGAACCTGCGTCAGACGAAGCTCTCAAATTTATTAAGGACTATCTAACAGATAAAAAGTATATTTCGACCATGCGGATCGAGGTACATTTTCGTGTCGGAACAAAAGACGCTCAATTGCTTTCGGAAAAGCGAGCGATGGCGATAGCGAATTGGCTCGCCAAAAACGGTATCGACTGCAAACGCCTTATCGCTGTCGGATTCGGCACGACCAAGCCTGTTACGAATCCGCCGCAGGCGTTTGAGAATGATCGAATCGAATTCCACAATGCTGCCCTTGCCGGTCACGCCATTGGCGGGATGCCGCTCGACGGTGGTGGAAGATCGGCAGGAAGTGTATGCCCTTCACCCTAAGATAAACTGAAATGCAGATCCGCAATGCAAAAGACGACGATGCGATCGACATCGCCTATATCTACAATTATTACATCGCAACTTCTCATGCGACGTTCGAGATCGAGCCTATCGACGAGGCCGAGATGCTAAGGCGCATCGAAGATTGCTGGTACGCCGGATATCCGTTTTTGGTGTGCGAGGAAAACGATGAGATCGTCGGCTACGCCTACGGACGTCGGTTTCGCGAGCGTCCAGCGTATATGCATTCAGTTGAGGTTTCGGTATATGTTCGGCCGGGCCATACCGAACGCGGTATCGGCAAAATACTTTACGAATCTTTGTTTGACGAATTAAAGAAAGGCGACTTTCATGCGATCATCGCGGGGATATCGCTTCCCAATGATGCGAGTGTCGTGCTGCACGAAAAATTTGGCTTTGAGAAAGTCGCTCATTTTCGGGAAGTCGGACGCAAGTTTGACCGGTGGATCGACGTTGGTTATTGGCAGCTTATTCTCACATAAACTCCAGCCTTTTTGTTCTTTATTCCCTTCTCAATATGTCATTCTGACCGAATTTCGATTCAGGCCGTGAATGATTTTCTTTCATATTGCGTTAAACATTGCAAAAAAGTGTTGACAAAAGTTGTTACCTCCTGTAATTTTGTAAGAGTAGCGACCGAATAGGTCGTGCACCCATCGCCACCAAATGCGGCAAAGTTTTCTTAAACAATATGTTCCGATGATCACATTGTGATCTAAACATCCGAAAGTTGCAGGTTTTGAGCACATCTCAGAATTGACCTT
>CAZGSC010000253.1:0-2468 GCA_964528325.1 uncultured Chloracidobacterium sp.
CCAATCCTCCTACGAACCGACGCGCACCAAACGCTCTGCCGAGGAAATCCTTGACAATATCTCGATCTATTTCGAGACGCTGACGAGGCGCGAGACGTTTGGCGACGGCGTTGTCGAGGCCGAAAATGACAGCGATCTCGAATTTGAATCGTGCGAGGCTGCCGTGGCGACGGTTTAGGTGGTTTTTATGACTTTTCAAAGATCAATTTTCGTTATCATCCTGCTTCTTTTTGGGGCAGCGGCCGCATTTTCACAGGCTTCGGGCGATGTCGGGCCGATCCGTTCGTCGCCGGCGTATTCCGAGGTTCTGCTGCGCAAGACCGAGCTTCAGGCCGAGCTCGAGTCGCTGATCGCCGATTACACTGAGGCTCATCCGAAAATTCTCGACCTTCGTGCCGAGCTTGCGGCGATAAATAAGACGGTCGAGCGGATATTTGCCGTAAAACCCGCGGAAACAGGCAAGTTGACGCTTGCTCTCGGCAGGCTTCTCGTCCAGCAAGCCACGCTGCAGACCGACCTCGCAAGGCTCCAGCGGACGCTGAGCAACGACAATGCCGAGGTCAAACGCGCCAAACGCAAGCTCGAGATATTTGAATCCGCGATCAACGAAATACTCAAATAGTGGAAAGAGGAAAGAGGAAAGTGGAAAGTTAGCAGAAAAACATGGAAAACAAGCCTAGCGTGCTGCGGGAGAAATCATATTCCTTTGCACTTCGTGTTGTGAAGCTCTATAAACATTTGAGCGAAGAAAAGCGCGAGTTTGTCCTTTCAAAACAAGTTCTAAGGAGCGGGACATCGATCGGAGCGAATGTCGCCGAAGCAAATCAGGCCCAGTCAAAAGCCGATTTCGTTCATAAACTTTCCATTGCGCATAAGGAATCATTTGAAACGGAATACTGGCTTACTCTCTTGCGGGACAGTGATTATATTACCGATCTACAGGCAAATTCACTGATCGATGGCTGCTGCGAATTGCAAAAAATGCTCACATCCTCGATCAAAACGGCAAAGGGCCGGAATTAAGTTGAAAACCCTTCCACTTTCCACTTTCCGCTTTCCATTTTCCACTTTCCACATTGCTTGGCGCACCAACCGGATCTGAAGGCTATTTTTTACTTGACAAAGCCCGCGATATGCTTATAATCGCAGGATTAAGTCTGAACTTAGCAATACATTATTAAATTGTAATTTTTCCGCGTTGTCCTTTATACGCGGGATAACAGCGCGTTTTGAAACTTTAGTAAAAGGATAGAAGAAAACCAAAGGAATCTTTGTTGCCCGCAGTCAGAAAACTGCCAGAGAAAAATATATGTCAAACCCGTCACCGTCGTCACGTTCATCGTTCGTCCGCACAACCAGCATTGCCCTCATGATCGGACTAGTTTTTGCACTTGCCATCAACGCCTCAGCAGGCACAGGCTTTGGCTTTGTTGATTCGGTAGCTTCATTTTTTGGCTTTGCTGAAACTGCGTCAGTGAGCACGACCGCGCCTGAACCGGCTGCGGCACAGCCGATGTTTGTGTTTGGAACGTGCGACACGGCGGGTCCGATCGAAGTTGAATCGAGTGGTGGTACTGCCGCCGGTGTGCCAACTGCATACGCTACATTAAGCGGCGTGGCAGGAACAGGTGCGTTTGCAACGATCAATGCGGGTGTTGTCCATACCGGCGTCATAACGATCGATGTTTGCGGAAATACGTCAGAAGGAACGGCAACAGCCACGCTGACTGCTGGAAATGTCGCACCGGCGTCATGGACATCGATAACGATGTCACCGGCTGGCGGCGCGGCTCGGACAATATCTGGTGGAACGACGGCGGGCAGCCCGATGATCGATCTTAGCGGTGCTGACAATGTGACAATTGACGGATTGAATGCGGGCGGTAACTCATTGACAATCGCTAATACTACCTCACCGGGAACCTCCGCTACGAGCACGATCCGTTTTATCGGCGGAGCAACAAACAATACGATCACAAACTGCAATCTTCAGGGATCCAAGGGAACTTCGGTGACGACGAACGGAGCGGTTGTTACCTTTAGCACTGACTCTGTGACTGCGAGTGGTAACGATAACAACACGATCTCTAATAACAACATTGGCCCGGCGGGAGCTAACCTGCCAACGACGGCCATCCAATGTAACGGATCAACGACCACTACCGCTATCGGCAACAGCGGACTTGTTATAAACAACAACAATATCTTTGACTTCTTTGGCGCGGCGGTAACGAGTGCCGGTGTAGCGTTCAACGGAGGCTGCAACACATCCTCGATCACAAATAACAGGTTTTATCAGACCGCGACGCGAACTGAGACAACAAGTGCTTTAGTTACCCCGATTCTGATGAACAGCTCCACTGCGACGAGTGGTGTTCAAGGCATGACAATCACGGGCAACATAATTGGCTACGCATCGAGTACCCAAACTGGTACATGGAACCTCACAGGCGTGTCCGCTACGTTCA
>CAZGSC010000254.1:0-2433 GCA_964528325.1 uncultured Chloracidobacterium sp.
CAACGCCATCGCCTTTGATGTTCGCGAAAAAGGCCGCACGAAGCGCGAAGGCAATCCGATCACCGGCAAGATCGTTACCGATGAATCGGGCGAGCCGGTGACGATCCCGGGCACTCTTAAAGGGACTAAGGCCATCGGCTGGTTCATCGCGGAATACGGCATCGCACAGGTTTCGATGAACATTACAAATCTGTCGCAAACACCTTTGCATGTTGCGTTTGACGAGGTCAGCGAAGCGGCGCGAAAACGCGGCCTGCGTGTCACGGGGCTTGAGATCGTTGGCCTTGTGCCAAAAAAGACCATCATCGACGCGGGCCGTCACTATCTGTCACTGCAGCAGCGTTCGCATGGCGTCACCGAATCTGAGATCGTCAAGATCGCTATCAAATCAATGGGACTTGACGATCTGAAACCATTCGACCCGCATGAAAAGATAATCGAATACGTCCTGGCAAAAGAGGAAAAAATGAAAAGACTTATCGACCTGCCCTGTGCCGAATTCGCCGACGAGACCGCTTCCGAATCGCCCGCTCCCGGCGGCGGCTCGATATCGGCTTACATGGGTGCTCTCGGGGCCGCGCTTGCTACAATGGTCGCCAACCTTTCATCGCACAAAGCCGGCTGGGACGACCACTGGCAGGAATTTTCCGACTGGGCAGTCAAGGGCCAGAAGATCAAAGACGACTTGCTTGCTCTGGTCGATGAGGACACTAACGCCTTCAACAAAGTAATGGACGCCTTCGGCCTGCCAAAAACTACCGACGAAGAAAAAGCCGCCCGCACCGCTGCCATTCAGGAAGCGACAAAGTTTGCAACCGAAATTCCCTTCCGCACAATGCAGCGCACCTTCGACGCCTTCGAAATAATCAAGGCAATGGTGGAGACAGGAAATCCCAACTCAGTCTCCGACGCCGGCGTCGGAGCCCTCTGCGCCCGCTCCGCGATCATGGGTGCATACCTCAACGTAAAAACAAACACCGCCGGCCTCAAAGACCGAGCCTTCGCCGACGATCTCCTCGCCCGCGGCGCCGAGATCGAACAGCAGGCGATCAAGTCGGAAACCGCAATCATGGCAATCGTAAATAACAAGATCAATTCATGAGTGTCGGGTACGAACTGCAAATATCTCAACGCTTAAATTTCCATTCTTTGAGTTTTTTCGTGGCAGCGCCGTAAGGGCCGAGTTGGAAAACGGCGGCACGCGCGGATGAGAACGTAAAAGGCTCGAACGGCTCAGCCAGCAGTTTATCGAGGTATTCTCTTGGAGCGAGTCCGGTGCTGACGTGCGGGTTGAATTTCGCACCTGTCGCCTTCTGCTCAAACGCCGACACAAACTCGATCAAGCCCGCGTCCAATGACGGATCATCGTGTCCGGCAGTGAACGCGCCGATAGTGCCGGTATTAAGCATGAACGGCTTTGCGGCGGCAATGATGTCCGCTTGCAGTTTCATGAGCTGCTCCGTCGGCTTCGCGCAAATGCCGGCGAGCCCAGCCGCGCTGCCGGCGGGAGCGTAGTAGTACTTAAACGCCTCCAATTTGATCTCATGCATATTGACGGCCGCGAACACCTTTTCTTCAGCGGCATAGACTTTCTTTAGATCCGCCTTTCGGACAAAAGCCATTAGCATCGTGATGTGCGGCGTGTGGGTCGCGTCAAATGCAAAACCCTCCGGGTAGACACCGCGCAGGCGGGTGTTACTGGCCTTCGCTTTCTTGAGCATCACGGCGTCCGGTTCGAGCAGGATGTCAATGGCAGTGATCCCGGAATTCGCCGCCGGAGTGACCCTGTCGGCGGTTTGAGCAAAGGTTGTGAATGCCGCCGCACAAAACAGCACGACAGCGAGAATTGCTTTGATGTTCATAATTCTTTTCCTTGTTTTTATCACTGCGGCTTCGTAAAAACAAACACCACCAGCTTACGTCGAGACGCGGAAAGGCGGCTTGCCACTTTATTTGCGGTGCAGTTGCGGCGTTCCCGCCGCACTGACATGTCTTTGTGCCAGAACCTCGGTTCCCAGTCGGCGAAGCCGACGCCATATTTGTAGCCCACATCGCGAGATGTGGGAAAGATACCAGCCAATATGCGAGCCGTTGGAAACGGCGGCATAAAAACACGAATTATATTGCACAATATGTCACCGTCTTCGACGGTTCTGATATTCCGCTTATGCTTACCGATATCTTGCGATATGGGCTACAAATATATCACCGTCTTCGATGGTTGAATCTGTCGTTGCACAAATGAAACTGTTGACAAAATATGCAATGTCATGTTACGATGTCAGCAACATTAATTAGATCTTTGACAACCAGAAATAGTGAATTGTGGACAGTGTCTGTCTCAGCGAAGATAGCGTTGTTCCAAAGGGATGAAACAGCCTAAACTGTGTAATCACAGGAGTTATTGAGTTTGTGGCACAATGTAAAGTTTTT
>CAZGSC010000255.1:0-2408 GCA_964528325.1 uncultured Chloracidobacterium sp.
TTTTTTAGTATCTCGTACTGCACTTGCGCCATGTCGGTGTTGCCAAGTTTTATGTAAGCTCGGCCGAGGTTAAATCGTGCCTTTTCAAAATCGGGATTATAGCCAAGAGCGCTGTTTAAAGCCTCGATGCCTTCCTCGGTCTTTCCGGTTTCTAAATAACATTCGGCAAGGTAGTTGTAGGTTTTGGCGTCTGGTTTGTAGATCCTTAGTTGATCAAATAACGCAGCTGCATCAGCGTATCGCCGCTGTTTGAACAACGCGAGGCCAAGTTTTTCGATAGCATTAACGTGATCAGGCTTGATCGCTATCGCTCTGCGATAGGAGAGGATCTCTTCGTCCGTGCGGTTCATCTTGCCGAATGTAAGGCCGAGCGAATATTGGGCATCGGCATTACCCTCGTCGAGGCGCAAAGCCGTTTTATATGCCTCAACTGCATCTTTATATTGGCCAAGTGCAAAACTCGACACGCCGATATTGATAAATGTTGCCGACCATTCCGGCCGAAGCTTCGCGGCTTGGCGCGATGCCCTCAAGGCATCGGCGTGGCGGCCGAGCACGCCGTAACAATAACCTGCCTGGTACCAAGCCTCAGCATAATTTGAGTCGGTTTCAACTGCTTTCTCAAAGTACGGCAAAGCTCTGGCGTAATCGTCGCGAGAAAGCTGTGCGAGGCCCTGCGAATAGAGACGTTCGGCTGATGATCGTTTGTTCTTTTGGCTCTCGGCACTGAGAGATGAAAATGATTGGAGATCGTTTATTCGAAGCTGTGAAATGCGTTCGGCCGGTACGGCGAAATTCAGATTTTGCCCTTCGGCGGCTTGCAGAGTAGCGATGCCGATCACTTGTCCAGCCATATTCACAACCGGCGAGCCTGACGAGCCCGGCGAGATCGAAGCTGTTATCTGAATGATCTTGCCGTAACCCGAAATTTCGCGAACGGCCGAAACGATGCCATTCGACACGCTACCCTCGAGGCCGTACGGATTGCCGATGACTACTATGGATTCGCCTTCCTGCGGCACGGCTCGAACGATCGGCAGCGGAATTGCCAAGGCCTTTGGAACGTCAACCTGAAGAAGAGCTAAGTCGCCTTCACCGTCAACAGCCAGCACTCCTCGAACAGGGAATTTCTTGCCATCGAGAAGGTGGATCTCTACGCGGGTCGAGCGTTCGATGACATGCCGGTTCGTAATGATGCGGTCGGGAGCAATGAAAAAACCGGAGCCTCGTGCAATGGTGTTGTCTTTTGAATCAAAGGTTTCGATCGCAACGGCCGACGGCTTAATTCGTTTGACCAGCTCAGGCAAAAAATCCTGCGCCTTAAATGTGCCCGCGAAACACACGAAACACGCCAAAAATAAAGACAAAGATTTTATTTTCGCAGCAAACATTAGGACAAGCGTAAATTATATGCTTTATTACCCATTCCAACAAACTTTTTGAAAAAAAAGAAGCAGGCCGAAAAAACGGCCCGCTTCAGACATTTCGACGTTGTTAGGCTTATTTTACAATGCCGTTGCCATCGAGCGCGGTGTAAACATCATTCGAATAAAGGCCGAGCCATTTGTCGGTATTTGGCGTCTGAAAGATCTGATCGTACACGCGGGCGTTCAGGGTTTCAAGATCTCCGACAAATCGTCCGTTGAGCCATTCGTATAGCTTCGTGTGAAACAGAAAATCGTTTCGCGTGGCGTCGATCGCTACAAAATTGTCGAGTTTCGCAAATAGTGCTTTGAATTCATCTTCTGTAAGGCCGGTATTGCGATTTTGCCTACGAATAAGTGAGACGCTGCTGGCGTCAATGCTTGATCCTGGCACATAAACGCCGGCAAGTTTGCTCCAATCGTCAAACTGAACTGAAGGCTCGAACTTTGCAAAATCGTCAAACACGCGAAGGATCGAGTATTCGTCAACGACTATCGCTTTCGAAACTGCCATCGGCGCGGCAAGGATCGCGAGCGTTCCCGAACGTGTTTCGGTGAGATCAACGCTCGCAGTTTCGACAGTCTTTTTGCGATTTGCGATGATCTGGTCAAAATTCGTTTTGCGGTATTTCATCAGAGCAAGCTGTTGTTTAGATTCAGGCAGGCTTTGAATGAATTTCATCTGTTCTTTTGCTCTCGTAACGTAATCAAGAAACATCGCAGGGCTATAGAGGCCGGGAATTGCGTCAATGATGTTTCCGTTTGAATCGAGAATATAGTGAATGCTGTTGCCTGTGATCGTTCGCTCGATTCGCCGCCCATCGCCAAAATCGATAGTGATCCTCGGCGCCGGACGCACCGATCGCCAATGCAAAATGTAGTTATCGCGAAGGTATTTTGAGATATCAGCGTTCGAGTAAAGAATTGC
The DNA here is from genome assembly GCA_964528325.1 of uncultured Chloracidobacterium sp. Classification (GTDB taxonomy): domain Bacteria; phylum Acidobacteriota; class Blastocatellia; order Pyrinomonadales; family Pyrinomonadaceae; genus OLB17. The sequence goes on from CAZGSC010000255.1 coordinate 2,353, forward strand.
CCGGAAAAGCCGGCTGTTAGCACACGAAAATTCTTCGTTCAGATTTCCAAGCAGGC
>CAZGSC010000256.1:0-2387 GCA_964528325.1 uncultured Chloracidobacterium sp.
AGGGAAGAGCGATTCGATGTGCGTGAGAAACTTTGCGTCGATCGCCATCATGTCTTCAAAATGGCCGTGCTGTGGACAGTCCTTGATCATCCAGACCTGGCCGTCACGCTCGATGATCTGAGCCTTGATCTCGCCGACCTTTTCATTAACCAGCATTGAAACTTCTTTTTCGCCGGCGATGATCGCTTCGCGAGCCTCAATCACGCAGTTGGGGCAAAGGCTGTCCGTCATGCGAGGAAACCCAAGCGTGGGCTTCGTTTTTTGCCACGATTTCAGCAGCGGCTTGTCGGACCATTTCGGCGTGAACGATGGATTTGGTTTGAACTGATTGACTGATTTGACAGCGTTAAAAAGGCCGCTAGCTACGTACGTCAATCCTTTCTCAAAATGTTTTACAGGTCTCATAATTGTATTTGTATATTTGACTCTTCAGCTCTATTTAAAAAGCGTCATCTACTGTTCACTCGGATGCGATAATGCCCATTCGTTATTTCTTGATGAGAGACAGAGTGACACCGCGCTAACAACACTTGTAAAGCAACGATTGTGCCACTATTACTTGATCGCAGATTGTTTTTGTAAGTCTATGGCTTGAAAGAGGTTAGTGCGCTTAATCTATGATGCAAGAACAATCTCCGATGTATCTATTTGGTACAGATACATGCTGACCGAGTCTGGTGTGACAAATTGACACACGTTCTTCGCGGATGTGCCAAACTCAAAAAAATCATACAGCATTTATGAAGTAGGCCTGTATTTTTCCTGCCATCGGACGCCACTTTAGCCTCGTCATTTAGATTTTGTTTCAAATTTAATCAATTGCGTCACGTTAAGCGACAAAATTAGTAAAAAAGGGAAATTCTTTAAGCGCTCAAATTATCTATTACGTTAGTAATATTCTCTTAACTTAAACAAAATACGATGGTTATACAGTTTACAAAAAATGGCTCGCGCCTCTTTACAGATGTTTAACTATATGATAAGCTTTCAAACACTTCAGGGATATTAGGTTTGAAACATTAACTTAGCAGTCTTCCCGGGAAGCAAATCTTAAAATTAGAAGGGTTAATGGCAATTCGTTTCGGAACTTCGGGTTGGCGTGCGATTATCGCCGATGAATTCACATTCGAGAATGTTCGAAATGTATCAGAAGCGATCTGTAGTTATTTGACAACTAGAAAAGCGGCTGCCGGCAAGACGTTGATCGTTGGACATGATTCGCGTTTCATGGGCGAGAAGTTTGCTTCCGAAGCTGCGCAGATCGCAGCAAATAAGGGCTTTCGAGTCCTGCTTTGCACGGGGCCTACTCCTACGCCGACGATATCGCATGCGATCCGCAGCAATGAAGCAGCTGGCGGAATGAATTTCACGGCGTCGCACAATCCGCCTGAGTATCAAGGCATAAAGTTCTCGACCGCTGATGGTGCACCGGCTTTGCCTGAGGTCACAAAGCAGATCGAGGAAGGCATCGTCAACAAGGTGGGTGCGGCAGACATGCCTGGCGGCCAGGTAGAAGATTTTGACCCGCGTCCGGCGTTTCTGGACGATTTGAAAACTAAAATTCGCTTCGACGTTATAGCGGCGGCAAAAGGCCGGTACGCATATGACGCGATATATGGCACAGGCCGTGGCTATCTCGATAAATGCCTGAGAGATCACGGCATCGAGGTCGAAACTATACACGACTGGCGTGACGTGACATTTGGCGGGCAGCCGCCTGAGCCCGGCGAAGAGCACCTTGATGAGTTGCGAACCCAAGTCAAAAGCAAAAAGCTCACGCTCGGGCTTGCGACAGACGGCGACGGTGACAGATTTGGAGTAATTGACAGCAACGGCGAATTTATCACGCCAAACCGGCTGATCGCATTATTGACAGATTATTTGGCAGAGAGCCGAGGCTGGACGCAAGGCGTAGCACGCAGCGTTGCAACATCGCACCTCGTCGATCGTGTAGCAAAAGATAGAAGTTTGAAGCTTCACGAAACGCCGGTTGGGTTCAAATTCATCGGCGAATTGATAAATAAAGACGAGATCATACTTGGCGGTGAGGAATCCGCAGGTCTTTCGATACGCGGGCATTACCCGGAAAAGGACGGCATTCTGGCCTGCCTTTTGGCCGCCGAAGCGGTCGCCGCAAGGGGCACGAGTTTGACAGAGCAGTTGAATGAGCTTTACAGCCGCGTCGGCAAGCTCGAATCCGGCCGCATCGGCGTGAAATTGACAGATGATGTCGCCGCAAAGTTGAAAGAAAAGCTCGCACAGGAGTCCACCGAGATCGGCGGGCGACGAATTGAAAGTATTAACCGCATGGATGGCGTGAAATTTCTTTTTGGGAACGACGCCTGGATGCTGATGAGGCCGTCGGGCACCGAGCCGATGGTGAGGAT
>CAZGSC010000257.1:0-2290 GCA_964528325.1 uncultured Chloracidobacterium sp.
ACGGTCGCTCTGCCGGTCAATAAGCTGACGGTGATCACGGGCGTTTCGGGTTCGGGCAAATCTTCGCTCGCTTTTGACACGCTTTATGCCGAGGGCCAACGGCGTTATGTCGAATCCTTGTCGGCATATGCACGCCAGTTCCTCGAACGCATGGACAAGCCCGACGTCGACGAGATAACCGGCGTCTCGCCCGCCATCGCCATCCGGCAAAAGAATTCGACAAAAAACCCGCGCTCGACCGTCGCCACCCAAACCGAGATCTATGATTACCTGCGTCTTCTGTTTGCAAGAGCCGGAACGACCATCTGTCACGCCTGCGGCCGCGAGGTAAAAAAAGATTCACCCGAATCCGCTGCGGATGAGATTTTGAAAGAACTGCCTGAAGGCACACGCTTTTACGTCTTGTTCCCGATCCAGGATGAGGTTTCACGCCAAGTCGCAAAGACCGCAAAGTTGCAGAAGCCCGCGCGTAAGCAAGGGCGTAACACGACCGCAAATCTGAGCACTCAGGCGTTCTTGATCTCGCTTCTCCAACAAGGCTTCTCGCGTCTTTATCGCAACGGCGAGATGATCGAGCTTCAAAAGCCGGAAGATTACCCGCACGACGACTTTGATAATACATACGTTCTGATCGACCGCCTTGCCGCGAGCGGCGACATTCACCAGCGTTTGGTCGATTCGCTCGAAACCTGCTTTCGCGAGGGCCACGCCGCAGTTATCGAAACCACCGACAACAAGCAGCTAAAATACTCGGACAGCTACGTCTGCAAATATGACGGCTTGCGTTACGAGGAACCCGAGCCGCATCTGTTCAGTTTTAATTCGCCGTTCGGAGCGTGCCCGACCTGCCAGGGTTTTGGCAACACAATAGGCATCGATTACGGCCTCGTCATTCCAAATCCTTTGTTGTCGTTAAAGGAAGGGGCGATCGAGCCTTTCACTCGTCCGACGCATGCGTGGGCGCAAAAGGAATTGGTCAAGTATGCAGAACACGCAAACATCGACCTTAAAAAACCTTTCGCCGATCTGCCTGACTTTCAACAAAACTGCATCATCTACGGCGACGAAGGCTGGCGCGGCATCAAAGGTTTCTTCCAGTGGCTCGAAACAAAAAAATACAAGTTGCACGTCCGCGTCTTTCTCGCAAAATATCGCGGCTACACACGCTGCCCCGATTGTGACGGACAGCGTCTGCGTCAGGAAGCACGCGACGTAAAGATCGGTATGCGTTCGCTGCCCGAGATCATCGAAATGTCGATTTCGGACGCTTACGCATTTTTTGAATCTCTTAAAATGGACGTCGAGCGTTTGCAGATAGCGGACAAACTTCTATTAGAGATTCGCCGTCGTCTAAAATTTTTGGTTGAGGTCGGTTTAGATTATCTGACGCTTGGACGCCTCGCAGCGACGCTCTCCGGCGGCGAAGCTCAGCGTATCCAACTCGCCACGAATCTCGGTTCCCTGCTCGTAGGAACCCTTTACGTTCTTGACGAGCCAAGTATCGGCCTGCACCCACGCGACAATTCACGGCTCATCAAAATACTCGAGAACCTCCGCGACATCGGCAACACCGTGCTCGTCGTCGAGCACGACGAAGAAACTATGCGTGCCGCCGACCACATCATCGACATCGGCGTTCACGCAGGTGAATTTGGCGGCAATCTTGTCTTTGAAGGCAACTTTGAGAAGTTACTAAAGTCCGAAGCGTCATTAACAGCAAAATATCTTCGCGGCGACGCCGAGATCAAAGTTCCGCAAAAACGTCGGCCAGTCACAAAGAACAAGATCGAAATTATCGGTGCCCGCGAACACAACCTGAAAGACGTCTCAGTCAAAATTCCACTCGATATGCTTGTCTGCATAACTGGCGTTTCCGGTTCGGGCAAATCGACGCTCGTTCACGACGTTCTTTACGCCGGGCTGAAAAAGAAGCGCGGCGAATGGAATTCGCATGTCGGATTTTGCAAAGACATAAAAGGCGGCGACCTCGTTGACGACATTATTCTCGTCGATCAATCGCCCATCGGCCGCACGCCGCGTTCGAATCCGGTTACCTACATCAAAGCCTACGACGCGATCCGGGAAGTCTTTGCCGCAACCAACACGTCAAAAACGAAAGGCTATAACGCATCGCATTTTTCGTTCAACGTGCCCGGCGGACGCTGTGAAATTTGCCAGGGCTCTGGCACGGTAACGATCGAGATGCAATTCCTCGCCGATGTCGAACTCACCTGCGAAGACTGTCGCGGGATGCGGTTCAAACAGGACATTCTCGACGTCAAATACAAGG
>CAZGSC010000258.1:0-2285 GCA_964528325.1 uncultured Chloracidobacterium sp.
ACGGCTTTAGGGTCGGATACAACAAAGATTGGCACTCGCACTGGTTTGCGAAACAGGATTTTGCCAAGTTTTTGGCTGAAGATCTGCAGCTCAAACGGGATCTCAAAAAGAAATTCGGCGGCGGCGGTGTTTCGCATATCGATATCGAGCGTGCAGCTGCTCGCTTGAAGATCATAATCTATACATCGCGCCCTGGCATTATCATCGGACGTAAGGGGGCCGAGATCGAGAAATTGAGGGAGGACCTTTCGCGCTCCACCGGCCGTGAAGTGTTGATCTCGATTCAGGAAATTCGTCACCCGGAATTGAATGCCCAGCTTCAGGCAGAGAAGATCGCTCAGCAGCTTGAGAAACGCATTATGTTTCGCCGTGCGATGAAAAAGACGATGGAAGAGTCGCAGCGATTCGGGGCTCAGGGAATTAAGGTGATGATCGCCGGCCGTCTGAATGGGGCTGAAATTGCCAGAACGGAATGGTCGCTCCAGGGCCGTCTGCCGCTGCACACGCTTAGAGCGGATGTTGATTTTGGATTTGCAGAAGCCTTGACGACATTTGGCATCATCGGCGTAAAAGTGTGGATCTATCGCGGCGAAATTCTCGATCCTAATGCTTCTATGGCACGCGGAACGACGACAGACCCGATGAATGAAGTGAAGGTCGACCGCAACGCAAGACGTAATGATCGCGGGCCAAGAAGAGATCGAGGCGACCGTTAGTTTGTAGGTAAGGAATAAGAGGTTAAGACAGTTATGTTAATGCCGAAAAAGGTCAAGCGCCGAAGAGTTATGAAAGGCCGCATGCGCGGAAAAGCGACACGCGGCGAAAAACTCAGTTTTGGTGATTTTGGCCTCAAAACATTAGAGGCGGCGTGGATCACGGACCGCCAGATCGAAGCGGCTCGTATCGCGATGACGCGTCACGTAAAACGTGGCGGCAAGATCTGGATCCGCATTTTTCCGGACAAGCCGATCACGAGGAAGCCGGCCGAAACCCGTATGGGCAGCGGTAAAGGTGCACCGGATCATTGGGTGGCTGTCGTTAAGCCCGGGCGTGTCTTGTATGAGATCCAGGGCGTGGAGGAGTCATTGGCACGTGAAGCTATGAATCTCGCTGCACAGAAACTGCCGATCAAGACAAAGTTTGTTACACGGGCGGACCTCGAGGGAGGCATAGTTTAATAATGAAACGGAAAGAACAACTCGATCAACTCGGGGAAATGACTGTCGAGGAATTAACTGATCAAGCCGACGCTCTCAAAGAGTCGCTGTTTAGGCTTAAGTTTCGTAAGACGCTTGGCGTCGGAGAAGTAGTTAAGGACATTCGGCGGGAAAAGAAAACGCTCGCGAGGGTTTACACGCTGCTTAATAAGAAGGGTGCAGAAGCAAAGAGCGCAAAGGCGTAAGCCAATAGAGAGAAGAAAATGGTAAGAAAGAAATCAGACGAAGTCGAAGAGACGGCAGCCGAAACGGCAGAAGCAACTATTGAAGAGACGGTTGTCGAGGCTGCGGCGGAGACAGCGGCACCGGTCGAAGCTGCTGCTGAAGAAAAGCCGAAGAAGAAGGCAGCGGCAAAAACTGCTACGGCTGAGAAGAACGAAGCCGTGGAACCGGCAGCGACAGACGGGAAAAAAAATCACAAACGTGCCGAAAAGGTAGGCATCGTTTCATCGGACAAGATGATGAAAACAGTTACCGTTCGCGTCGATCGCCTAGTTAAACATCCGGTTTACCGTAAATACGTCAAGAAGCGCAAGAAATTTATGGCTCACGACGAGATCGGAGCAAAGGTCGGCGATAAAGTGAAAATTGTTGAAACACGCCCGCTCTCCGCAAGGAAGCGTTGGCGAGTAGTTGAGATCATTCAGAAGGCAGAGCTATAGGCCGGTAGGCAGTAGGCAGTAGGCAGTAGGCCGCAAAGAAGGCGACTGACCACTGACAACTGACCACGGGCAACTGGAGAAAGTTATGATTCAGATGCAGACCTCGTTAGCGGTCGCAGACAATTCAGGAGCAAAAAGGGTCGAGATGATCATGCCGGTCGGCGGTTCGACTGGAAAGATTGCACGGCTGGGCGACACGATCAAGGTTACCGTGAAAGAAGCCGCACCCGATGGAACAGCAAAAAAGGGAAAGGTTTACAACGCGGTCATTGTGAGAACGCGCAAAGAAGTTCGCCGCAAGGACGGCACGTACATTCGTTTTGATGAAAACGCGGCCGTGCTTATCAAGGAAGACGGCACACCGGTCGGAACGCGTGTTTTCGGGCCTGTCGCACGTGAGCTTCGC
>CAZGSC010000259.1:0-2247 GCA_964528325.1 uncultured Chloracidobacterium sp.
GATCAATTTTGTCCATCGCCGAGGAAAGCACATCCTGTTTGACTTGAGCGAAGGTTAATCCCTAATAGTTCTTTTGCGATTGAGCGGCCGACTTTCACTTTTGCAGGCGGAACGTGAAGACCCTATATTTACTCACGCTGTTTTTCATTTAGACGATGACACCAGATTGGTATTTGATGACCAACGGCATTTCGGCTTGATGAAGATCGTTGATACCGGCAAGCTTCATGAGGCGAAGGAATTGATCAAACTCGCCCCTGAACCATTTTCCGATGACTTCTCGATTGAATACCTCTTCGATAAGGCAAAAAAGTCCAAGCGCAGTCTGAAAGAATTTTTGATCGATCAGACAAAGGTCTGCGGCCTCGGCAATATCTACGCCTGCGAAGCAATGTTCGCCGCCGGTACAGATCCTAAAAAGGCGGCTGATAAACTCTCTAAACAGAGCGTCTTACGTCTACACGAAAGCATCCGGACGGTCTTGAATGTAGCTATCTCTCATTCCGGCAACCGTGAGATCGATCCCGAAAATCTCGAAGGCAATTATTTCAGCGGGTCCGAGGATGCGGGGTGGTTTGTCTACGACCGCGAAAAAGAACCTTGCCTAAATTGCAAAACGCCAATTGTCAGGCTGAAACAAGGCGGCCGTTCAACATACTACTGTCGCCGATGTCAGCGGAGATAAGATAACAATGGCTTGACACCTTTCGAATAAAGGAACATCATCATATTTAGATTCGTGGTGAGTTAATGCGACTTGCGACCACGTTAAATAAACTGCTAAACAGCCAATAGACAAATCGAATTTTGAAAAGTCTCGCTGTTTTGGCGAGGCTTTTTGTTTTATGAAAGATTTTCGCGAACTTCTGGATTCTGACGGCATCTACGTTTTTGACGGTGCGATGGGCACGCGTCTTTACGACAAAGGCGTTTATATCAATCGCAGCTACGATGAGCTCAATCTCACAAATCCCGACCTTGTTCGAGAGGTCCATGAAGAATACGTGGCCGCCGGTGCGCATATTATCGAAACGAATACTTTCGGTGCCACGCGACACAAACTTCAGCCCTACGGCCTCGAAAGTAAATTGCGAGAGATCAATGTCGCCGCAGTTAAGATCGCCCGCGAGGCGGCTAGTGACAAAGCCTATGTCGCGGGAGCTATCGGCCCGCTTGGGCTGCGGCTTGAGCCGCTCGGCCCGACCTCATTTGACGAAGCCAGAGAGATGTATAAAGAGCAGGTCGAGGCGTTGCTCGAAGGCGGAGTCGATCTTTTTATCCTCGAAACTTTTTCCGAACTGCCGCTTATCGAACAGGCGATCCGAGCTGTTCGCGAACTGTCCGATCTGCCGATAATCGCACAGATGACGATCCAGATGGACGGCAAAACGCTCTACGGTGACACGCCGGAGCATTTTACTCAAAAGCTGGACGAACTTGGTGTCGATGTCATTGGCCTTAATTGCGGAATGGGCCCAAATCACCTGCTCAACGCCCTCGAAAAAATGCGAGCCGTCACCGATAAACCTCTTTCGGCACAGCCTAACGCCGGTCTGCCGCGTGATGTGCAGGGCCGTCAGTTTTATATGGGTTCGCCAGAATATATGGCTGAGTTTTCGCGGCGCTTTGTTCAGGTCGGTGCAAAATTTGTTGGCGGCTGCTGTGGAACGACGCCGACTCATATCAAGCTTATAGCCGACGGCATACGTTCGATCAGTCCGCGTGTGACTGCAAAAACCGTCATAAAAAATGAAGCTGTCACAGTTTCCGAATTAAAACCAGACGACGTTCAGGTCGTAAAGCCTGAAGATCGCTCGCGTTGGTCGGCCAAGATCGCTCGCGGCGAATTTGTGACATCGGTCGAGGTTCTGCCGCCAAAAGGCTGTGACGCTCAGAAGACGCTCGATTCGATCCGCTTGCTGAAAGACGCAGGTGTTGACGGCGTAAATATTCCCGACGGCCCGCGTGCTCAGACACGAATGTCCGCGCAGGCGACTGCTGTTCTTGTCGAACGCGAGATCGGCATCGAGGCAGTTCTGCATTATTGTTGCCGGGATCGCAATTTGCTCGGCATGATGTCCGACCTGCTCGGTGCGTCTGCTTTGGGATTGCGTAATTTACTACTGATCACTGGTGACCCTCCAAAAATGGGGCCTTACCCTGACGCGACCGCCGTTTTCGACATCGACGCAATCGGCCTGACCAACATGGTCAACAAACTCAATCACGGCCTCGATCTCGGCAACA
>CAZGSC010000260.1:0-2209 GCA_964528325.1 uncultured Chloracidobacterium sp.
CTGTTAATGCGTGAAAGAGCCGGTCGCCCTCAGGGTCCTGATCCAAAACTTCACGAAGTTCATCAGGCATCGGCAGGCCGTATCTGCTGTCGTCCTTCACCAGTTCCACGCGAACCAAATCGCCGGCAGCTATTCCAAGCCGGTCGCGGTGCTTTTTATTGACGATAATAAAAAAATTGCCGTCCTTTGGCATCAAAGCACACTGATATTTGACTGTGCCATTGAGCGCGCACACAACCCGGCGGGAATTCCCTGTAAAACCGAACTTGTCGCTGACCTGACGCGACACGGCGATATAATGCCAGCCGAATTCATCCGACAGCTTTGCAAGTTCCGTTTCGAAACTGATAACCCCTTTTTGAGCCTTCATAGGCGTCTTACAGTTTAATTTTGTATTTTGTTAAAATAAAGCCGATGAACTCATCAATACAGCCCATCCTGGACAAAGCTCTCGATGGCGAAAGATTAACCACTGAGGATGCAGCCACGCTACTCGAATCAAAGGATTTTGTCCGCATTGGCCTTGCCGCCGATGAGATCCGACAGCGAAAAAATTCCGGCGACGTAGTAACTTACATCATCGACCGCAACATTAATTACACAAACGTCTGCAATGTCGTCTGCACATTCTGCGCGTTCTATCGCCGGCCCGGAAAGCCGGATACATACGTTCATTCGATCGACGAGATATGCGACCGCATCGACGAAACCATCGCCCTCGGCGGCACCGGCGTTTTAATGCAGGGCGGCCTGCATCCTGATTTTAATATCGAGTGGTACGAGGATTTGCTGAGCACGCTTCACGCAAAATATCCTAAATTTCAGCTTCACTGCTTTTCTCCGCCTGAGATACACAACATTCACCTGATCAGCGGACTCGATTACGTCACGGTTTTGCAGCGGCTAAAGGACGCCGGCCTAAACTCAATGCCCGGCGGCGGCGGCGAAATTTTAGACGATGAGGTCCGCAAACGCGTCTCTACCAAATGCACGACTCAGGAATGGCTCGAAGTGATGCGAGCGGTTCACAAAGTTGGGCTGATCTCGACCGGCACGATGATGTTCGGCATCGGTGATAAGATCGAACATCGTGTTCGTCACCTACAGCGAATTCGCGACGTGCAGGACGAATCGCTGGCGAACATGGAGAAAAATGGAAGCGGTGGTGAATTTACTGCATTTATTCCGTGGACATTTCAACGCGAAAACACCGCGCTTGGACGCAAGATAAAAGAAGAACCGACCGGTATCGATTACCTGCAAATGCTCGCCGTTTCACGCCTGTTTCTCGATAACATTCAGCACATCCAGGCATCATGGCTAACCCAAGGCCTGAAACTCGGCCAGACAGCATTGCGTTTCGGTGCCGACGACATGGGCTCGATCATGATCGAAGAAAACGTCGTCTCGGCTGCCGGTGCCGACAACGAAGCCAACGAACGCGACCTCCGCTACCAGATCCGCGAAGCCGGTTTTATTCCGCAACAGCGCGATATTCTCTATAACTACGTCAACCGCAAAGGCGTTGACGAAATCGATGCGAGCGATTCGCTGAAATTGAAGCAGTTGACAGTAGCGTTTGCGGATTGAGAGATATATGAAAGTGTTAGTAAGTACTAGACGAGGGCAGGGTCAACGGGAGTCGGATTTTTTCGACGGCCTAGAGGGAGAGCTGGTGTTTTTCTCGTTGGAGTTGGCGTGTCCGATTGATCGTGACTGTGGTTGTCGCAGATCGCTGACAGGCATGTCTGGCTCCTCGACGACGTTTGAGGTTGCGGATAAGCCGATTTCACGGGAAGAGTATGTAGCAGAGCTGAAGGCTTCGATGATCTATTCAGGCAGATTTAAGTCCGAAGACCTTGATGAAAAATCACTACGGAAGGGTCTGAAAGGGGCAGGTATGGGTAGCGAAAACATCGACAGTTTCCTTGCGGATTATTTTCCCAATGCCGAAGTGGAGGCCGAGGCGTTGCTGTCGTATGCTGCAAAATTCCCGGTTGGCACGGTGCTGGAAAAACGGGGAGACGAATTATTTCCACGTATTATTGAACATAGCGACGCAGAACGAATCCGAGATCTAATCGAACAAGGTGAATCAACTACAGTTGAGTTGAAGGAAACTTTCAGTTTGTGTAATAAAAAACTAACAAAAGAATCCTATATGGAAATCTCGTCTCTTAAGACCATCGCAGGCTTTCTTAACTCAAAA
>CAZGSC010000261.1:0-2206 GCA_964528325.1 uncultured Chloracidobacterium sp.
ACTCTCAACCTCGGATCTGGGTGCTGCTTATTCTTGGCGTTCATATTTTGCTTTGCTGCGGCGGCACTATCGGGGGCATTTTTTTCCTACGCAATCAGCAGCCGACTGTAAGTTCTGAATGGCCTGACTTCCCAACTCAAAAACCATCGGCATTGCCATCATCTTCGTCAACGCCGCTGAAAACAGGCAGATCCGAAAGCTATCTGACCTTAGATAATTACAATCGTCTCAAGTTGGACATGGATCGATCCGAGGTTGAGAGTATCCTCGGAGGCAAGGGCGTCGAGATCAGCAGCTCCAACGGCGGTGGAATGCGCTTTTCAGTAAATAAATGGGAAGGCGACAATTTTAAGTCGATCATCCTTACATTTAAGAACGACAAGATCATGACAAAAACACAGGTCGGGCTCGATAAATAAATCCTGATGAAGGAGCCCGCACGAAGTAAGGGCATGTTTCTAGATGAATAAGAAAACTATTAAGGACATTGATATTGAAGGTAAACGGGTATTTATCCGTGTCGATTTCAACGTGCCGATCAAAGACGGAGAGATTTCCGACGATACTCGGATTCGGGGAGCGATGCCGACGATCCAATATGCCGTAGATAAGGGAGCAAAGGTCATTTTGGCTTCCCACCTCGGCCGCCCCATAAAAGACAAAAAGAAAGCTGAAGAAAAAGGATTGCCGTATGATACGGCAAAATACAGCCTTCGAACAGTATTCGAGTATTTGTCGAAGTTAGGTGAGCTAAATGTTGTATTTACAGATGATTGTGTGGGTCATGGTGTGACGTCACAGGTCGCTGAAATGAATGATGGCGATGTTCTTTTGCTCGAAAATCTGCGTCTTCATGCCGAAGAGGAAAAGAACGATCCTGAGTTTGCCAAACAGCTCGCTTCCCTTTGCGATGTATATGTAAATGACGCATTCGGCACGGCGCATCGTGCGCACGCTTCGACCGAAGGCATAACGCATTATGTCAATGATTGCGTCGCCGGTTTATTGATGGAGAAGGAGCTTAGTTTTCTTGGCAAAGCTCTGAATAACCCGGAACGTCCATTCGTTGCAATCCTCGGCGGTGCAAAAGTTTCGGACAAGATTCCGGTCATCGAGTCGCTCATAAAACGCAAAGTCGATAAACTGCTGATAGGCGGAGCGATGGCATATACTTTTTTTAAAGCTCAAGGTTTCACCATCGGCAAATCGCTTGTCGAAGACGAAATGATGCCAAAGGCTATTGAGATCGAACAGACGGCAAGATATGCAGGCGTGGAATTGATTCTGCCGACCGATCATCAGGTTGTCGATAGCTACGATCCGCTGAATTCGCGAAAGACCATTCCTGTTGAGTTCACAAACGCCGGATTGGTTGGCCTCGATATTGGCGTGGAAACGGTCGGGATATTTTCAAAGGCTCTTGAAGGTGCGAAAACGATCGTATGGAACGGTCCGATGGGCATGTTCGAAGAAAAGCCGTTTGACGAGGGCACTGTTGCTATTGCAAAGGCCGTTGCTGAGGCCACGGATAATGGAGCGACGTCAATCGTTGGCGGGGGCGATTCGGTTTCCGCCGTCAATCAAGTTGGACTCAACGGTAGAATTAGTCACATTTCAACGGGAGGCGGAGCAACGCTTGAGTTTTTAGCAGGCGATGTTTTGCCTGGAGTAGCTGCTTTGAACGACAAATAAAAGATGAGAAAACCTGTAATTGCCGGAAACTGGAAAATGTACAAACTGCTAGGAGAAGCAGTTGACACTGCGCTTGCCTTAAAGCCTCTTGTAGCAAATGCCAATCACTGCGAAGTCGTGATCGCTCCGGTTTTCACAGCGCTAAAGACCGTTGCCGACAGGCTTGAAGGCTCCAATATTCGCGTTGCGGCCCAGGATTGTGCGACTCAAAACGATTTTGGCGCTCACACAGGTGAAATCGCTCCGGCGATGTTAAAGGATGTCGGCTGCCGCTATGTGATCATCGGCCACAGTGAGCGGCGTCAATTTTACGGTGAGACAGATGAATCGGTGAACAAAAAGACGAAAGCCGCGTTAGCCGCAAGCCTTACAGCTATTGTTTGCGTCGGCGAAATGCTTGCCGAAAGAGAGGCGGGACAGGCTGAAAGCGTGGTAAAAAGACAATTGGTAAGCGGATTAGACGGTTTGACAGTTGCCGACATGGAACGTATCATAATCGCTTACGAGCCTGTCT
>CAZGSC010000262.1:0-2173 GCA_964528325.1 uncultured Chloracidobacterium sp.
GTCGGCCTATGCTCTTACTTATTGATCGGTTATTACCTAAAGAAAGACGAAGCACGGCGTGCCGCTAAGAAAGCCTTCGTAATGAACCGCATAGGTGACTGGGGCGTGCTGATCGGAATATTTTTGATCTTTACGCTGACCGGAACGATCTCGTTCTACGACAAATCGGTCGACGGGACCCACGTTGCGAGCGCGTTGAACATCTTCGCCGAAATGGCTAAAGATCCATTCGGCTGGAGCACTATCTTCGCCGGCGGCATCACGTCCGTTGCGGTTCTCTTGTTTATCGGAGCGACTGGTAAATCAGCACAGATACCTTTGTTTACATGGTTGCCTGACGCGATGGCGGGACCAACGCCTGTCTCCGCTCTCATCCACGCGGCGACGATGGTCACGGCCGGCGTTTACATGGTCGTTCGCTGCAACGCGATTTATCAAAACGCCCCGACGGCGATGTTTATTGTCGCGATCATCGGCTGCGCGACTGCGATCTTTGCTGCGACGATCGGCCTTGCACAAAACGACATCAAAAAAGTGCTTGCGTATTCAACTGTTTCACAGCTTGGATATATGTTCCTCGCGTGCGGCGTCGGAGCGTTCGTCGCGGCGATCTTTCACGTGATGACGCACGCGTTCTTTAAAGCGCTGTTGTTCCTTGGCTCTGGCTCCGTCATTCACGGAATGCACCACGAGCAGGACATGCGAAAGATGGGCAATCTTCGCAAATACATGCCCATTACTTTCGTAACGATGGGCCTCGGCTGGCTGGCGATCTGCGGCATACCGATCTGGGCGGGTTTTTTCTCAAAGGACGAGATACTTTATCGTACATTTGCCGCGAGCGGCCTGCCGGGAAATGCGCAGTATGTTCTTTGGGTCGTTGGCCTCATCACAGCAGTTTTGACGGCGTGTTACATGACGCGGCTTATGGTGATGACCTTTTTCGGCAACGAACGCTTTCACGATGAGATCGAGGGCGAACACGCCCACGGTGCTGATGCTGCTGCCGCACACGCCGATGACGACGAGGAAGAACATCATCACGTCCCGTACGATTTTAAGCCGCACGAATCGCCTTGGACAATGACGGTTCCGCTGGTGATACTCGCATTTCTTTCGACTGTCGGCGGTCTTGTCGGTGTGCCGTATGCGATGAGTTCGATGTTTGGCAAAGGCGACATTAATGTCTTTGAACACACGCTTGAGCCGGTGATCGCTCATGTAGGGAAAAGCGCGGGTCACGCCGAGCACGGTGAAACGGCCGAACACGGCACCGCGGCAAAAGGCGCGGAGCACGCAGCCGAACACTCCGCCGAGGAGATATCGACAGAACGTATGCTCGCAGGATTTTCTGTGCTGCTGGCGTTGACCGGAATTGGTCTTGGCATCGCGTTGTTCCGAAGCAATCCTCTTCGCAAGATGCCAAAGATTCTCGAAGACAAATGGCGCATCGACGAGCTTTACAACGGCTACATTGTTGATCCGATCACGAATCTTTCGACTAAAGGTCTGTGGAAAGGTTTTGATCTCGGATTTATCGACGGCATCGTCAACGGCATCGGACATTTCGTTATTGAGGCAGGCTCGCTCGTGCGGCAAATACAGGTTGGATTTGTTCGCAGCTACGCGGCGATCATTTTGCTCGGTGCGTTGGCCGTGCTTGGTTATTTTATTTACTACGGGTTGAAATTGGTTGTATAAACCCGACGAATTGATGGAATTTTTGAACGCAAATCTTTTGACGATCCTCATTCTGCTGCCGACCATCGGAGCGGTGCTTCTGCTTGCTTATTACGCACTCACTAAGGATGAAGCTCAGCTGAAATGGCTCACGTTCGGTATAACGATCGTTAATTTTGTGATCTCACTCGCTTTGCTTTCGAGTTCAGCGACTGTCGGTGCGAGTGGGTTTTCCTTTGAGAAAAATGTTCCGTGGATCAAGGCGATCAATACCAATTATCACGTTGGCGTTGACGGACTGAGCCTGTGGCTGGTGATCTTGACGACGTTCATAATGCCGATCGCGGTTATCTCAACATGGCAAGCTGTGGAGAAACGACGCGCAGCATTTTATGTCTTTTTGCTGTTGCTTGAAAGCGCTATGCTCGGCGTTTTTGTGTCCTTGGATCTGCTGGTCTTTTACCTGTTTTTCGAAGCGTCGCTGGTGCCGATG
>CAZGSC010000263.1:0-2166 GCA_964528325.1 uncultured Chloracidobacterium sp.
GTTGATGAAATTGGATCTGCCTGCCGGTTTCGATTTAGAGATCAAGGCGTTTGGAAAGAATTAGTTTTTAGAGTTCTTAGAGTTTATTGAGTTCGTTGAGCGTAAAGCTCTGACTCAATGAACTCAGAAAACTCAAAAAACTCAAGGAACTAGTTATGATTAACGGAATCATTGGTAGAAAAGTCGGAATGACGCAGCTCTTTGCTGAGGATGGCACGGTAACTCCTGTTACAGTCATCAAGGCCGGGCCTTGCGTGGTCGTCCAGACAAAGAGTGCGGCGGGCCGCGACGGCTACAATGCTGTGCAGCTTGGACTTGTCGAAGACAAGCCGATTCGCCTTAAGAACGTTACAAAGCCGCTTCGCGGACACTTTGAAAAGACCGGCGAAGGAGTTCCTCCGACGCGTGTTTTGAAGGAAATTCGCCAAACGGAAGAACCGGATGTCGCTATCGGTGAGCAGGTCAAGGTTGACGTTTTTGCAGACGGCGACAAGATCGATGTTATCGGCAAGTCAAAGGGACGCGGTTTTGCCGGAACGATCAAGCGACACAAGTTTAATCGTGGCCCAGAATCACACGGTTCGATGAATGTTCGAGCACCTGGTTCGATAGGCCAATCGGCTTACCCTTCGCGTGTGATCAAAGGTACGCGTTCATCGGGACACATGGGCGACGCTCGAGTGACGGTTCAAAATCTGACGGTTGCGAAAGTAGACGTCGATAACAATCTTTTAATGGTTCGCGGTGCAGTGCCCGGACCAAATGGTGGTTTAGTAGTAGTTAAGAAATCGTAAGTAAGCAGTTGGCTGTAGGCCGTTGGCAGTACGCACTGCCTACCGCCGCCTGCCAACCGCAAACAAAGTGGAGAATAATATGCCTACCGTAAAGGTTCGCAATTTGAAGAATAAAGAGGTTGGTGACGTCGTTTTGTCCGATGCCGTTTTTGGCGTCGAATTGAATGAGTCATTGATCCATTCGGCAGTGATGAACTTTCAGGCCAACGGCCGTCAGGGAACTTCGGCGACGAAAACTCGCGGAAATGTTTCGGGCTCAGGCCGAAAGCTCTGGAAGCAGAAGGGGACAGGCCGTGCGCGTATTGCATCGCTTCGTTCGCCACTGTGGAAAGGCGGCGGCAACGTTCACGGACCGCAGCCACGTGACTGGTCTTACCAGATGCCGAAGAAAATGCGTCGCGGTGCGTTGCGTTCAGCGTTGTCCGAGCGGCTTCGTGAAGGAAACCTGATCGTTATTGACGGATTTGAGTTTGATAATCCAAAGACGAGTGAGTTTCTCGGGGCGATGGGCACTTTGGGGCTGGCCGACAAGAAAACGCGTACGAAGACGTTGATCGTTGATTCGTTAGATAATGCAAACTTGATACTGTCTTCGCGAAATGTGCAGAAGACCAAGGTTACAAATAGTTTTGGACTAAATATCTACGACATCATTTATCACGAAAAACTTCTGATATCTAAGGCCGCTGTTGAAGAGCTAAACGCTCTGCTCGATCCGAAGCGTGAAGCCGGAACGACTGAAACGGCTGAAGATAAGCCGACAACAAAAAAGGCCGCGGCGCCGAAAGTTGAGAAGGCTGAAAAGCCCGCAAAGAAGGCAAAGGCCGAGGTAGCAGAGGAGATCGAGCCATTGAATGTCGATGAACCGCACGAACTTCCTGCAGGCGAGACGCCGCTTTTAGAGGAGGGTGACAATGAGTAAACCAGGTGTTTGGGAAATATTGAAATCGCCGGTCGTTACCGAGAAGAGCGTAATTCTAAAAGAAGATTCGTCTGACGAGAACAGCAACCGCAACATGGGACAGGTTCTGACGTTTCGAGTTGATAAGAAAGCGACCAAGATCGATATCAAAGGCGCTGTTGAAGAGATATTTAATGTAAAGGTCGCTCAGGTGCGGACGGTTCTTTACGAGGGAAAAGTTAAACGTCGCGGGCGTGTTGAAGGGCGGCGAGCGGGCTTTAAGAAAGCGTATGTAACCTTGAGAAAAGGCGAGCCGATGGTTGATTACGCCGAAGCAATCTAAGATGGTCATCTGAGATCTCAGATATGAGGTTTCAAATCTAGGAATTATGGGAATCAAGAGATTAAAACCAACATCACCCGCAAGGCGTTATCAAACGTACTTGACGCGCGATGAATTGACTTCAGGAG
>CAZGSC010000264.1:0-2161 GCA_964528325.1 uncultured Chloracidobacterium sp.
GCGAAAGCCCGCGCGTGAGCAAGGGCGTAACACTCAATGCCGCCCCATTCAAAGTCACATTCGAGATCGTCGAATCTTTTTCATGTCCCTTTATCTTGCGCCAATCGAGAATGATTGCCATCGGCGGGCAATCAGGCTCGGCACAGGCATAAGCGGCCTGCGTGACATGTATTTCCATACTGCCGCGAAGCACCGGCGACATCTTTTCGAGCGTCAGGTTGAGTTTGTAACTGATGTTGGAGTATTGCGTGGAGCGCCACTTCGCCAATTCCTGCGAAACGCCCGGCTCGATCGCCGGAATCTGCGAGGACGCACTTGTCGCGAACAGGAGAATGAGGATCAGCAGCCGCATAAAAGAAATTTACCACAGAGAACGCAGAGAGCACGGAGATAACTTTTGATTTCTCTGTGCCCTCTGTGGTGAAAAAATTCTTACAAAGCGAAGTTAAAGCTGACAAATCCGATCGCCTTGACCGGCTGGCCGGCGCGGACGAATGGTTTGAATTTCCACTTCTTTATAGCGTCTTTTGCGGCGCCCTGCAGCATTCCCGGGCCTGTCGTTTTATCAACGGTCGCGACCTCGCCGGTCTCGCTGATCGTGACTTCTACCTTCACTACGCCTGTGGTCCGCAAGCTCTTTGCCGCAGACGGATAAACAGGCTGCGGCCTGTTAGTGGCGTAGGCGACAAGCGGGCCGACATCTAGCGGCGAATTGTCAGATGCGGGTTCGGTCTTTGGAGTCTCAATGACGGGCTTAGGTTCTTCTTTTTTTTGAGTTTCTTTTACCGGCGGCATCGGAACATAGGTTGGTTTCTCGTTCACTGCTACGCTCTGGTCAGAAGGTTTGTTTTCCGTGTTCTTTTGATCACGAATCGCATTATTATTGTTGGCCCCGGCTATTACGACAGGCGGTTTTTCAAGCGGTTTTGTGTTTGCCGCAACCATATTGCCCGCAGGCGATTCTGTTGACGCTCCGTTTGTAGCGTCCATCACAACGCGGCCGGAGTTGGCAAGATCCTCACGAGTATCAGCGACCTCATCGCCCCAGCGTCGTGCGTCGTAATCGTCGCGTCCAAGCATACTGCGCGAATTGCTCGCTTCTTCGAGCAAAGCCATCGCGTCGGGCGTCTTGACCTTGTCCTTGCCGATCTCTTTTGATTGCGTAATGACGAGTTCGAGAGTCTCGCGCATTTTTTCGAGATCGTTCGCGGCTTCGAGCGGCAAGGTGCGGTCGGAAACGCTCAGGCCGAGAGCACGATAGCGTTCGACGCGGTCACGGGCACCTTTTACGATCTGCGAGGCGACCGCCATATAAAAAATGGAGGCACCGGGCTTTGTGGTTTTTTGTGCGTTGTAAAACTCAGTAAGAAGATCCTGAGCACGTTTGTAATCGCCCTGTTCGAGATAGCTGTTCATCAGCAAAACGTTGACGACATTTTTCAACGCTGTGTCATTCGTCTCGCGACGAATGTTCTCAAGCTCATAAATGGCTGCGTTGTAATTGCGGACGGCGATGAAGGCCTTTGCCTTTGAAATGCGCTCACGCATTATATCGCCGGATGTTGGAGAAATTACTTGTTGCGGTGCGGTTTGCGCAGGCGTCTGCGCACCCGCGGCAAAAATAAATACGAATAAAACCAAAAAAAGCGAAGTGTATAACCTTCTGACATTTAACGGCATTTAGAGTCCTCCTTGGTCTGACTTAAATTTTCCGTAAAGGCCAAGCGAACTTACATCTTAAGAAGGCTCACTTATAATGACCTGACGTAGCAAAAAAATCACGCTCAAAAAAACCGGCGACCGAGCCTTTTGTAGGGCCCGCTAATCATTTACCTAAGCTCTTGATGATTTTATCGCGGTATGAGTTTGCATCTTTCTTTATAGCACTTTCGTTAAGAGTGAGCAAACGCCGGTCGAGCATCACGACGCGTCCATTAATGATGACCGTGCGGACATCGTTGGCTTTTGTCGAGTAAACGAGCGACGAATAAATGTTGAAAAACGGAGTCTGATTTAGATCGTCAAGATCGACGATCGCGATGTCGGCGCGTTTTCCGATCTCAAGCGATCCTGTGATCTTGTCCAGATGCAATGCACGCGCGCCGCGGATCGTCGCCATCTCAAAAGCCTGCTCGGCAGGAAGTGTTTTTGGGTCGCCGGA
>CAZGSC010000265.1:0-2136 GCA_964528325.1 uncultured Chloracidobacterium sp.
CGGCTCCGAGTTCGGTCGTTCGCTCGCGGATCCACATTTTGCGTTCGCGAAAGATAGCCGATTTGAGTTCTGCTTCGTCGTCAGGATCGCGGCCTTCTTCGATAAATCTTTGTCGCGCCTGCTCTCGAAACTTTGCCGCCTGGACCGCATCGTCGGCCTCTTGCCGTGCCTGTTCGCTCAAACGTGCGCAGTCCTCGACTTCCTGATTAACGTCAAACTTTGTCCCGACAAGCTCGTCGCGACGCGGAAAATACCCGACAACAGGCTCATTTTCCCAGATCGGCCCGCTTCGTTTGCCGGCGACAAAGCACGTCGAAACGTGAACCAACCGAGGCTTTTTCATCATCCGAGCGAGTTTGATGATATTGTTCGACCCAACAACATTAGTTCTCAAAGCCGACTCAAGCGGCGGGTTAAAAGTCACGTTGCCCGCGCCGTTGATAATAATGTCAGTGTCACGCATTATCTTCTGCGCGGTCTTTTCGTCCAACCCAAGATACTCATTCCCAACATCACCGTTAACCGGCACGACCTTAGACTTAATAAAATCCGCAAAACCGTCGCCGTATTTCTCTCTCAGCGGATCGAACGTCGGACTCGTGACGATGCTTGTCCAAAAGCGTGTCTCAGATTCGTTCTCATCACGCGCGCGAACCGTCGCATAAACCCTCCCGATGTCAGGAAAATTATGCAGCAGCATCGACAGCGTGACCTTGCCCACAAAACCCGTTCCGCCGATGAAAAAGATCTTCTTACCCTTAAATATTTCTGTTGGTGAAAGCTTCATTACGCCTTTGTTGCCCTTACCTCAAGATATTCGGACTCGACCTTTGTCGTACCATTGGTCGCTTGGTTGTGTTCCTTCCACAAGTTTTCCAGGTCGGTGCGCAGAGCAACTTGGCCGTCAGCATCAAGCATTTCAAAAGCTTTCTGCGTCGGACCGAAATACATCCTAAAATGTTCGACGACATCAGCGGGCGGCATGTCGAAATGGAACATGATCGGCACGCGTCGCATCTCGAGATTTGATATGCCTTCAGCGAAACGTTCTCGAACGAGGTCCTCCATTCCCCATTGCAGCGGCGGCGACATTCCCGGTGGTGGCGGCACGTGTTTGGCTGCCGTTTTGAACATAGCGCCTGTGAACGCTTCGGGTGTCCAATTTGCCATCGTGATCAGTCCGCCGCTTTTGCAAACGCGTTTCAACTCGCTCGCAGTCACGTCCGCCCGCGGCGCGAACATCGCGCCGAACATCGTCATCACAATGTCGAACTCGCCATCCTGAAACGACATTTCTTCTGCGTCGCCGACATCAAATTTTGCTTTTAGCCCTTCGCGTTCCGCGTTCGCGATCGCCTGCTCGATCAGGTTCGGAGCTATATCAACGCCGGTAACGTCCGCTCCGATACGAGCCGCCGGAAGAGCAAGATTCCCCGTGCCGCACGCGACATCTAGGACCTTCATTCCGTGTTTCAGCTCAAGCCGATCGACGAATTCACGTCCGCCTTCCTCGATCGATCGCGCGATCACACCAAAATCGCCCGCGATCCAAGTTGCCCGCAACTTACTTTTCAGAGCTTCCATTTCAGTTGTCATTTCTGTGCTTTCCATAGTTGCCTCCTGTTTTTTATTAGTCTGTCACACTGCACAAGCCGATGATCGGTTGATGCAGCATCGTTATCTCTGCATTTCGGCCCATGTAACTGCGGCCCATGGCGATGGCTTCGGTTAGATTGTCGGCACGTTCCCAGCCGAGCATTTCCGGAACGTGAGCATTTTCGGCGCCGGCGACGATGACATGGCCTATATGCTGGCGGCCATTCTCGCCCCAGTACCACATAAAGAACGGATGCGCGCCGTGATAGGCGTTGCCGCGTCGATACATTTCGATGTACGCAGGATTGGATGCGAATTCGCGTTCATATTTTTCGCGCAGGTAGAACGCATCGCGCGATTCAGGCAACAACCGGTGAAAAAATTCGATATAGCTGGGATGAAAATTATGATCGAATTCATCAAAACACGGATGCGTAATGATCATCACTCCGCCACTCCGCAGCAGAGGCTTGTTGCGATACATATTAAAGTGATAGCCGAGAGCCATCACCTGCACGAGCAGCGGATTGAGCGCTGAAT
>CAZGSC010000266.1:0-2127 GCA_964528325.1 uncultured Chloracidobacterium sp.
GTCGTGAATATATCTCCAGTTGTCCTGAAACAGATCGGCTTTGTTTACGATCAGAGAGACCGTTAAGAAGTCTCTATAGCCGAGTTGATCCGCCGCGGCTTGCACTTCTGGGGGCGGAGGCGGTTCCAACTTTCTCACCAACTCCTGAACCGGCATACTGCTAATAAAATCGGTCCCGGCAACCAGTTCCTTTTGTCCATTAGCTTCGATCTCGAGAGCGGTCACTTTTCCAGGTTCCCAAAAGATCCTGGAGACATCGGATCTCATTTTCAGTTCGCTTTCCCGTTTTTGTATCGACTCAGCGACCATTTCCCACATCATCCCTGGGCCTTTTTCGGGATAGTCGAACGCATCGATCAGTGTTTTGATTACATCGCCTTTTTGTTTAGGCTGGCTGCTGATCAGTGCATTTTTTATTGTTGCGATCAGAGATAATCCTTTGATCCGCTGCGCAGCCCAGTCGGCAGAGATCTCATTGCAAGGCAGCCCCCATACTTTTTCTGTGTATGTCTTGAAAAATGTCTCGTATAGCCGTCGTCCAAAACGATTGCATATCCAGTCCTCAAACGATTTCTCGTTTTTTGCAGGAAACATCTGGGCCTTTGCGTAGCTAGCAACCATCATGAAGCAATTCCACAAACCCAACCCCAGCAAGGCATTTGTAGCCTTAAGCGGATAAAAGAAAAATTTCTTGTTGTAATAGATCCGTGATAAACGCGAGCGACGCAAGAACCGTCTATCGCCGAGCACCTCGCGCCACATGTCATCGACGGCTTTTACCTTAGTGAAAAACCGGTGACCGCCTATATCGAAGAGATATCCTTTATAGTTTACCGTTCGGGAAATACCGCCGACTACATCGTCCTTTTCTAGGACGACTGACGGCACACCCTCTTTGCATAGTTCATATGCAGCGGTCAGGCCTGCAGGGCCGGCCCCGATGATAACAACTTTCTTTTGACTCTTTTTGTTGTGGGTTTGATCGGTCATCTGATTTTATGGGTTATCTAGATAATCGTTTACTGCAGACATGCTGCCTTTTAACTTAAAAATATGTATATAGATCGTGACAACAAAGTTTCGGATAACAGCTATCAGCCACCCGATCACGAAACCGACCATCAGACCATAGATCATTCCGATCAGACTGCCGCTAAAAGTGATCTCATATCCAATAAAGAACTGACTCAAAAGTGCCAGATTGGGTCCTATCACTTGGCCTCCTTTAATGATCAGAAAGTTAGTCGCGATTAAAATTCCAAGGCCGAGTAGAAGCCCCAGGGCAATGCCAAGTGCTTTGCCATCCAATTTGGCAAGTGACTGAACGATTAGCTCTTCAGTTGGATCAGTTCTTTGCTGTTCTGCTTTCATACTTGTTGGTCAGGATCTATTCTGCGCTCTTCCGCCGTTTATGAAACGCCAAAGTGCTTCATAGCAACCTCGCAAGAGGAAACCTGTATTCAGGTATTCAAAAATTGGCGGCCTTCCTATTAACCTATCTGATAATATGTCCAATTCAGCGTCTTATACGAAAAAAAACGAAATTTTTTGAATATCCCGTATTTACTCATTTCTTTAAAGGAAAAGTCATTATAACATCTTTTATAGGGCTTGCATGGGTAAAAACGACACTATTGTCTCAATCAATTGGCAAGCGGACTGGGCGGAATCGCCCAAATGAAATAGCATATATGTGCTTATTTGTCTTGTTATTTCATGCGCAATTATCAGTTGGATTATAGTCTGCAAGTAGGTAAAACTTTAAGAGTAAAAATTATGAACGTATTGGTCACAGGCGGAGCCGGCTACATAGGAAGCGTGGTCGTTGAAGAGTTGCTAGAGAACAACCACCGCGTGATCGTTGTAGACAACTTGTCGACAGGGCACCGCGATGCTGTTGATATGCGGGCACGACTGATCGAAGGTGACATTAAAGATCAGCAGTTGGTCGAAAACATACTGACAGAAAACAACATTGAGGCCGTGATCCATATGGCCGGTTCGTCACAGGTCGCCGAATCCGTGCAGTTTCCCGAAAAATATTACGATAACAATGTTGTTGCGGGAAAAGTACTGCTGGATGCAATGCGGGCGATGAAAGTAAAAAAGATAGTATTTTCATCGACA
>CAZGSC010000267.1:0-2108 GCA_964528325.1 uncultured Chloracidobacterium sp.
AAATCGCGACGTTTGCTTTGGCCGATCAAACAGAAATACGGCAAGCAAATTTCATGGGCTGACCTGCTTATCCTCGCCGGTAACGTGGCGCTCGAATCGATGGGATTTCGTACGTTTGGTTTTGGCGCAGGCCGTTCCGATGTTTGGGAACCGGATCAGGATGTGTACTGGGGCGACGAAACGGAATGGCTGGGAGATACAAAACGCTTTAGCGGCGACCGCGAGCTGAATGAGCCGCTTGCGGCGATGCATATGGGCTTGATCTACGTCAATCCGCAGGGCCCCGAAGCAAGCGGCGATTATCTGGCGGCTGCCAAAGACATTCGAGTCAACTTCAGCCGCATGGCAATGGACGACGAGGAGACCGTAGCATTGATCGCCGGCGGACACACCTTCGGCAAATCACACGGCGCAGCTCCTGAGTCGCACAAAGGCCCCGAGCCCGAAGCTGCCCCGATCGAGGAGCAGGGTTTTGGCTGGACGAGCGATTTCGGCAGCGGACACGGAGCCGACACCGTCTCGAGCGGTCTAGAGTTGACCTGGACTAAAACCCCGGCACTGTGGAGCAACAACTTTTTTGAGAATCTGTTCAAGTACGAATGGGAGCAGATGAAGAGCCCGGCAGGTGCGATCCAGTGGGTCGCAAAAGATGCCGAAGAGATCATCCCTGATGCACACATCCCCGGCAAGTTTCACAAGCCGATGATGCTCACTACCGATCTGACGCTGCGTTTCGATCCGGAATTCGGAAAGATCTCAAAGCGTTTTCTTGAAAACCCACAAGCGTTTGCCGATGCATTTGCCCGTGCGTGGTTCAAACTGACGCACCGCGACATGGGGCCGAAGGCTCGCTATCTGGGCCCTGAAGTCCCGGCCGAAGAACTCATCTGGCAGGATCCTATTCCGGCTTCGACGACGAACCTCGACGCCAACGGCATCGCTGCGCTGAAAGCGAAGATCGCTGACTCAGGACTGTCGGTGGCAGAGTTGGTTTCGGCCGCGTGGGCGTCGGCATCGACATTCCGCGGTTCGGACAAACGCGGCGGCGCAAACGGCGCTCGTGTTCGACTTACTCCTCAGAAAGATTGGACGGTCAACAATCCGACCCAACTCGCCAAGGTGCTTGGCGTCCTCGAAGGCATCAAAGCTGAGGCAGGCAACGTCTCACTCGCCGACCTGATCGTCCTCGCAGGAAACGTCGGTGTCGAGAAAGCAGCTAAGGCTGCGGGCTTTGACGTTAGCGTTCCGTTCACACCCGGACGCGGCGACGCTACGCAGGAGCAGACCGATGTTGAATCGTTTGACTGGCTCGAACCGGAATCCGATGGTTTCCGTAACTACCTGAAGCAGAAGTACACGGTTTCAACCGAATCAATGCTGGTCGACAGGGCGAATCTGATGACGCTGACCGCGCCTGAGATGACTGTCCTCGTCGGCGGAATGCGTGTGATGGGCACGAACTTTGACGGTTCGCAGAACGGAGTTTTCACAAACAGTGTCGGTGCTCTGACAAATGACTTTTTTGTCAACCTGCTCGATATGAGCACGGCTTGGAAGGCAGCTGACGATTCGCATGAGCTGTTCGAAGGCACCGACCGCAAGTCAGGAGCTAAGAAATACACTGCGACCCGTGCCGATCTGATCTTTGGATCTAACTCGGAGCTTCGTGCTTTGGCTGAGGTCTATGCAAGCAGCGATGCTAAGGAAAAATTTGTCAAGGATTTCGTCGCTGCGTGGAGCAAAGTGATGAACCTCGACCGGTTCGACCTGGCGTAATTTCTTTTACGCAGTTTGCTGAAAGTAAAAAGGCGGCTCGGTAACGGGCCGCTCTTTTTTTGCGCGTCCCTGAGAATTTTGCACAGGCCCGCGCGTGAGCAAGGGCGATATCCGACGTTGAGTGTGCATTATACGTCCCAGAGAATTTTCTAAGCCGGCGTTGAGTGTATCGCCCTTGCTTACGCGCGGGCTTGTGCAACATCCTGCGTCCCAAATAGATTTTCAAAGATCGTGGAGCCTTGCGGCGGTTGGGTTCGTCGCCGTCGGCGACAGGAAGAATAGTTTGCGTCCCTGAGAAGTTTCCGGGCTCGCGTTGAGTGTATCGCCCTTGC
>CAZGSC010000268.1:0-2093 GCA_964528325.1 uncultured Chloracidobacterium sp.
GCGGACACGAAGGCAATTATTCCGATTCGATGTATGCTCCGACGAGCATCGAGGAAGAGGAATACCGGCTCAAGCCAATGAATTGCCCTTTTCACATTGGTATTTACAAGGCATCGCCGAAATCATACCGTGACCTGCCGCAGCGTTATTCGGAAATGGGAACGGTTTATCGTGCAGAACTTTCGGGCACGCTGCACGGACTCATGCGCGTTCGCGGATTTTCTGTGGACGACGCTCACCTTTTTGTGCGGCCCGATCAGGTTCATGCCGAGGTGGCGGATTGTCTTGATTTTGCCATCAAAGTTTTTGAGACCTACGGATTCGAAAAAGTAAAATTTGAGCTGTCGGTTCGCGGCGGGGCTGAGAATAAAGGCTATCTCGGCTCTGACGAAGATTGGGCGTCGGCTGAAGCCCAGCTTGCGCAAGCACTCGACGAACGGAACATCTCATACGAACGTATCGAAGGCGAGGCTGCGTTTTACGGACCGAAGATCGACATCAAGATCGAGGACGCAATCGGCCGCGTATGGCAATTAGGGACGATCCAACTTGATTTCAATCTGCCTGAAAGATTTGAACTCGAATACACCGGCGACGATAATCAAAAACATCGGCCGTTTATGATCCACCGTGCATTGTTCGGCTCGATCGAGCGATTCTTCGGTGTTTTGATCGAGCATTACGCAGGTGCTTTTCCTTTGTGGCTCGCACCCGTGCAGGTTGCTGTTCTGCCTATCACAGATCGTATAAACGAATACGCGGACAAGGTTGCTGCTGATTTGCGAAACGCCGGTTTTCGTGTGGAATCAAACACGATTTCTGATAAGATCGGTGCAAAGATCCGAAATGCTCAATTACAGAAGGTTCCATATATGTTGGTCCTGGGCGATCAAGAATTGGAATCGGGCCAGGTCGCGGTTCGCGAGAGAAAACAGGGTGACATCGGCGCGATGTCGTTGGAAGAGTTCAAAGGGATGATTACGCGGCAAAAGCAGTCGCGAAGTCTCTAAGATCGCTATTTACTTCAGGAGGTATTTATCGCTAGAAGATTTGGAGGAAACAGATTCAAACCCAGGTTTCGTGAGCCGCTTCACCGCACAAATGAGCGGATCAGAGTTCCGTCGGTTCGTGTCGTAACCGATGAAGGAGAAACATTGGGCGTAATGGATACGCGCGATGCGATCCAGGAGGCCAGGAAGCGAGGTCTCGATCTCGTCGAGATCGCCCCGAACGCACAGCCTCCGGTTGCCAAGATAATTGATTACGGAAAGTTTCTTTACGAGCAAAAAAAGAAGGCTCATGAAGCGAAAAAGAAACAGGTCACGGTTCAGGTCAAAGAGATCAAGTTTCGCCCCGGTACGGATGATCACGATTATCAATATCGGATGGAACATGCCCGGCAATGGCTCGGTGAGGGCGACAAAGTAAGAGCTGCGATCGCGTTTCGCGGAAGAGAAATGACACACCGTGAGCTCGGAGCGAAGATCCTAAAGAAGTTGACCGAGGATCTTGCGGAACTTGCCGATGTTGAGGTCTTTCCGAAGATGGAAGGCTATCAGATGTTCACCATTTTCGTCCCGAAGAAGACGAAGGTGGCAGAGAAGAAGCCGTCTGAGCCTTCGGCAGATAAGAAAGCGGAAAAAATCGAAAAGAAGCCGGCAGCAAAAAAGGTTGCTGAAAAGCCTGCATCCGAGCCAAACGATGACGAAATATTTTAGTAATTTTTGATAGAGATAGTATAGGAGAATGAGAAATGCCGAAATTAAAAACACATAAAGGCGCGGCAAAGCGTTTTCGCTCGACAGCATCGGGCAAATTCAAACGCGGACACAGCCATGCACGTCATATTTTGACCAAGAAAACGAGCAAGCGAAAACGTAATCTTGACATTGACGCATTGGTGTCCGAAGGCGATCAGAAACGTGTCGAAAAGATGCTTCCGTACGGAAGAGATTAATTGAGATTTGATAGTTGAAAATTGAGATCGTGAACATTTTCCATTCTCAATTTCATGACGAAGGAGTGAATAAATGCCAAGAGCAAAACGTGGAAATAAGCGTCTCGAGAAACGCAAAAAAATATTAGCCTTTTGC
>CAZGSC010000269.1:0-2062 GCA_964528325.1 uncultured Chloracidobacterium sp.
CACCGAAGAATTTTATGTACACGGATGATCGCGAGTTTCAGCAATTCATAGGTGATTTTGCGCGGAGGAATAACGTCAGCGTTTTATTCAATTCGGCGGAGCCTGACAAAGGGACGACGAAGTATTTCAACTCGGCGGTGATGGTTGGGGCTGACGGAAAGCAGGTTGAGCAATACGATAAGATACACCTCCTGCCGTTTGGCGAGGCTGTGCCGTCGTTTCTCGAAGGGATCGTTCCCGGATTTGTCGGCAATTTCGCTTACGGCCGCGAATACGATCTATTTCCGGTCGGCGATGCAAAAGCCGGCGTCATGATCTGTTTTGAATCGCATTTTGGAGCTCTGAGCCGCGAATATGTCCGCAACGGAGCGGATGTGATAATTGAAATGACAAACGACGGCTATCTCGGCCCGACTCCAGTGCTCCGACAGCATTTTGCAAATGCTGTTGCTCGTGCCGTCGAGACAAACCGGCCCGTTTTGCGCGTTACTAATGTAGGTTTAACTGCACGAATAAATCAGCACGGAGATATTTGCGACTCATTGATAATGTGCGCACCAGAACCGTATACAGAAGGTGTAAGCGTTTGGAGTGTAGTAAAATCCGACGGCTCGCAGACGTTTTATGTAAAATATGGTGATTGGTTCGCGTGGTTGTGTACTATTATCACTTTAGGCTTGCTAGGATATGCGATTTTTCGACGAGGACAATCGACAATTTGAATGGACATTGGTAATCATCGGGTTGATCTTGGTCTTGTATGTCGGAAGTTTTGCAGTGATTCGGGTCAACGCAACATCAGACTTTTGTGGCGTTCAGTGGGTCGAATTTCCATCGTCGGTCAGAACGTTTTATAACCCTATCATCATCTGGGACAAGCAGATGAACGAGCGAGTCATTTACGATGGCGAAGAAGATCAGGAAACCCCCATCCGCATCGAGACATATAGCACTTGCAAGGAATAACGGGTTTTCTGGTTTGCTTGGTTGTGTACGGTGTTGACGTTGGCGTTATTGATTGGTGCATTGCGCAAAAAGGTTTGCAGAAGCCCGCGCGTGAGCAAGGGCGTAAGCGAGACGTAATACAGAGACAAACCCTCGGGAACAACATATTATGCCGCCAAGCTACGGAAGCACTTTGGACGACTACGGTTTCGAGCGATACGAAGAAAACGAGTTTCCTATCGCATATCTTTTAACGTGGCGAACCTTTGGCACATGGCTGCATGGAGATGAACGTCAATCAATGCAGAGGAGTCGCGATAAACGGTTTGGAACATTCAAGATAACTCCCAGCATTCCTTTGACGGAACACATGGAGCGCGAACAAAAGCAGCAATCCGTGATATTGAATTCGATTCAAAAGAAAGATCGTTGACGAGGCCATTCGAGAGACGTGCGAGTATCGTGGCTATGTTCTGCGAGCGGCGAACATCCGAAGCAATCATGCGCATGTTGTGGCGTCGGCTTTTATCAAACCGGAAAAGATCGTCAATGATCTAAAGGCGTATGCCACTCGTCGCTTGCGTTCCGAAGGACAGATCGGAGCTGATAAAAAGGTTTGGGCTCGCAGCGCGAGCACCAAGTATCTTTGGAAACCTGCTTTCGTTGAGGCTGCGATCGAGTACGTTTTGTATTCGCAGGGCGATGTGCCCTTTGAGGTTGTGACCGAAATGCCGAAGGATTGACTTAATGTTGCGAGTCGCTTACGCCCTTGCTAACGCGCGGGCTTCTGCAACTCTTGCTGAAGTAACCAATTCCGTAATACAAGCTGATTCGATTGACGAGATGAGCACTAGGGAAGCGAAGATCTCAGCGACGCTGCGGTTGCGGATGGAACCGAGTCCATTGAAAAATACCGCAAAAATCAATTTTTCCCGATGACATTTTGGGGTATCCCGGATGGCTTTTTTATGGGCCCTGATGGCATTTTCTGTTTTCTCGTTCTGCGTCTCCGACACTCTGCGGTAAAATGTACTGAATGGAACTAACCGACCTACAAACAAAACACGAAGAGATCAAAGACAAAGTTGCCCAACTTGGGAGGTTTCTTTGACGCGCC
>CAZGSC010000270.1:0-2032 GCA_964528325.1 uncultured Chloracidobacterium sp.
TGACGTCAGCAACAACCTTCTGGGTCGTATTCAAAAGGTTGGTCCCCGACACATGTTGTGCGATCCTCGCCGCATCATTCGAAGTGATGCTGTTTTGGCCTGTCGTCTTGGAGAGGCTGACTGTGTAAGAACCCGCTCCAAAACCTGTCAGCGTATACTGCCCCGCAGTTCCTCCTGGAGCCGCTGTCGTTGTAAAAACATTCGGTGAACCGGCACCGTTGACAGCAGCATTTGAAATGAGTTTCGTACCTGCATTCGAATTGCCATATGTAACCGTTCCGCCAATAGATGGCGTCTCCGCAGGTGTTGGGGTATTCGTAGCTGTTGCGGTTGGTGTAGAGGTGTTGGTCGGTGTCGGCACTGGATCATTCTTAAAAATGTAAGCGGATCCCGCATCCGCACCCGCAACCGTGTCGTTCAGGTATGAGCCGAGGATAAGTGTATCGCCGCTGATCGAAACAGAATTGCCAAAATTATCATCAGCAGCTCCGTCAGACGCAATCAGCTTTTGCTGCTGAGTCCAAACTATGCCGCTTCGAGAGAAAACATATGCTGATCCCGCCGCGGTATTGTCGCCAAATGCGCCGATGACGACTGTGTCACCGCTGATCGAAACCCCTCCGCCAAAGGAGTCACTATCAGCTCCGTCTGACGCAGTAAGTTTTTGCTGTTGTGTCCATACTGTACCGCTTCGCGTGAAAACATACGCAGCTCCTTCAATAAAAGTGCCTGCTTGATAGGCACCGACCACAACCGAATCCCCGTTGATCGAAACCGAATTACCAAATAGGTCATTTGACGTAGCGTCAGACGCCGTCAGCTTCTGTTGCTGGGTCCATACTGTACCGCTTCGCGTAAAGACATATGCCGAACCGGCATTTACACCGCCCGCATGGTCGTCAACATAGGCGCCGATGATAACCGTATCCCCACCGATCGAAGCCGAGAAACCAAAGAAATCAAGCGCCGCAGCGTCAGACGCCGTCAGCTTTTGCTGCTGTGTCCATACTGTGCCGCTTCGCGTAAAAACATATGCCGACCCGGCATCACTGCCCGCAGCAGTGTCGTCCCTCCTGGAGCCAACGACAACCGTATCCCCGCTGATCGAAACAGAAGAACCAAATTCGTCAGTTCCCGCTCCGTCAGACGGCGTCAGCTTTTGCTGTTCTGTCCATACTGTACCGCTTCGTGTAAAGACATATGCATCTCCGACAAGGCCGTGATGGGCCCCAACGACGACCGTCTCCCCGCTGATCGAGACCGAAAATCCAAAGCTGTCGCTTTCCGTACCGTCAGACGCCGTCAGCTTTTGCTGCAGGGTCCATACTGTACCGCTTCGAGTGAAAATATATACAGCTCCGGCATCGGTGCCGCGCGCATTATCATCATCGGGGGCGCCAACTATCGCCGTATCGCCACTGATCGCGACCGATTCTCCGAAATTATCACCAACTGCACCGTCAAACGCCGTCGGAAGACCTTGCTCGCTCCATAATCCTCCGCCCGGACGCAAGGGCGGATCTATTAACGGAAAAACCGGGTCTGCAGTCTGTGGACGACTGTCCGCAATCGTGAAGCCAAAGATAAGCCCAAATCCGATCAAGCAGACAATTATTGAAATGAGAAAAACACCATAATGAGAGAAGCGGCGAACTTTCGACATCTTTATTTTTCTCCTTGTTTCTTGTTATTGCGGTTGTATTGCTTGCCGAGAATTATATGCCTTTTGGGTTGGAAGTCAATAAAAAACGCTCGTTGAGACAGTCCGAAAAATTGTGTCAAATCGAGAAAGTTGCGTCATTTCGGGAAAGTTAGTATTTCAATTTAGTTAGGTTGATGCGGGATCAGTGTAGCGAATAGTGAATAGCGATCAGTGAACAGTGGGAAACCGAGATAGAGAATTGAGCAGCTTGTCCCAAACGATGTTAGCGGTGTTTCGGCGCTTTCAGTTGCCGTAACAGCATTATTTACAGCATTTATGGATCTTGTAAGAAAGCCTCTTACATTTTTTTAAAAAATTGTGGGACAAGGG
>CAZGSC010000271.1:0-2016 GCA_964528325.1 uncultured Chloracidobacterium sp.
TCGACCGTGATGTTCAGATTGTCGCCCCGCTTGGTAAGGCGTCCGGTCATCACCGAATCCACGCCCAATTCTTTAGCTACGATGTTTGGGTCGGTTTCCTTACCTTTGTATCGAAATACCGAACTCGTCGGGCTGACCTTGAGATCGGGGATCTGCGAAAGGCGAAAGATCAACGATTCCGCCAAACCATCAGACAAATAATCCGTATCAGCATCAGAATTCCTATTCTCAAACGGCATTACGGCGATGGAATTGATCTGCTTTGCGGGTGTGACATATCGATAACCAAAAAATCCGCCGAGAATTATCACGATCAGGACTAACGGAATGAAAAGCAGGCGCTTGTCAAAGGGTTTCTTAGCGACCTCGCTAATGCCCGACGGCAAAACCGCCGTTTGGTCGGTCATGTGTATTTGAGCGCGCGTCGCCGCTACGCTTGGCAATTCAGCGGAGTGGAGTATCGCCGTCTTCGGCTCGTCCATGGACGCCGGGCCGAAGAGCAGTTCGGTTCCGTCATCGAGACAGAAGCTCATCGAATCGTCGTTGTAATCTCTACCGCATTCAGGGCATCGTTTCATACAATTCTATAGGTGCCGCCGAACTGTCTAAGAAGGGTCGGAAATGCGTTCATTTGACAGCCTCCAAGTTAGTTGTATTATTCAATCGCTCTATTTCTTTGACGAGGAAATCGAAATCGGCGAAAGGGCTACCACCCGTTCTCGACCAATGTACGCGGCCGCGTTTGTCGATCAGGATCGTCGCGTGCAGAGCCATTTCTTCGAAATCATCGTAAGCTTTAAAGCGTCGAGCGTTTTCAAGCTTTGGATCGGAAAGCAAAGGGAAGGGCACACCCAACGATCTTGCTGTCTGAGCTAAGGCCGGATCCAGATCGGCACTTACGGCTAGTACCGTCGTGTTCAGGTCATTGAGTTGCTGATTGCGTTTTATAACTTCTTTCAACTGCGTGAGGCAATGCTCACAGTAACCGCCGAGATAAAAGATCAGAAGCACGTTCTTGCCGCGAAAGTCTTTGAGCGAAACCGTTTTCCCCTGAGCATCGACGGCATTCAATTCCGGTGCATCAAACGACTCCCACACGCTCGGCCCAAGCTGTGTCAGTACTGTGCTTTTGTAATTGCGCTGCGGCCCCGGCGACACGTCTTTGGGCTGTGCCTGCAACCCGACTGCTTTGGCCTGTGCCAGCCATTTCAGTCCGGGCTCAGCGTCAGACCATACGTACAGAAGGCGCGCATAGGCTTCTGTTGCCTTTCCTTTGTTGCCCAATGCGTTATACGCCTCGACTAGGCCTGACAGGGCAAAGCCGTCATTGCGCACGAGTTCTAATGCTTTCTCAAACGCCGAGACTGCGAGCGACGGTGTTTTCTGTGTGAGATATGCGCGTCCGAGCGTGTTGTACAAGACATTCGGCCAGGGGGACGGATCATCTTCGTCGTCAAATTTCTCGGCCTGCTGTTTAGCGGCGTCATCGAGTAAGTTCAAACCATTCAGGATCTCGCCTTTCGCCAGCGCCAAGCGCCCGCGCAGTTCAAGTGATTGGATCGTGTAATGCTGCTCTAAATATTTGTTTTCAGGCTTATCAATTTCCTGTTTCAAAGCCGCGTGTGCAGCATAACTCTTCGCTGCCTTTTCGAGATCGTTGAGGCCGAGATAAGCAAGCGTTTCAATGTATGCGCGAGTCAGTTTGTCGCGCGTGTGATCTTGCCACTTGAACGTGTTCGGATCTAGAATGTCGTTCCATCGCTCGAATCTGGCCAATGCCCGTGCCAACGCGACCATTCCCTGACCGTGAGCGCTGTAGCCGGTTGGAGTGTTGTATTTTGGGTCGAGCGGCGCGGCTAGCAATTGCTTTGCACCGCTGATCGCGGCTTCCGGCATCCCAAGCTGCTCCTGGATGTAGCCGAGATAATTTTGGTTGTGTGCGTAGTTCCATGTGTTGAATGGAAAGACGAGACGTTGCCGCATGTATTGCTTTTCAACGCGCGTTGCCGAATCCAT
>CAZGSC010000272.1:0-1972 GCA_964528325.1 uncultured Chloracidobacterium sp.
CTGCCAGACATCGTTATAAATGCCAAAGTTCTTTAGCTCTTCGCGAAGTATCAGATCGGCTTTTTGAAGCAGCTCAACCTTTTCCACGGTGACGTCGCCCAAAATACGCACGCCGAGGCCTGGGCCGGGAAACGGATGTCGTTGTAGAATTTCGTCGGGAATGCCGAGGTCATTGCCGATCAGCCGCACTTCGTCTTTAAACAATTCGCGAAGCGGCTCGATCAATTTTAGATTCATCTTTTCGGGCAAGCCGCCAACGTTGTGATGAGTTTTGATCGTAACAGAGGCTCCGCGCACAGATACTGATTCGATCACGTCAGGATAGAGCGTGCCTTGGACGAGCCATTTTACATCACCGATCTTTTTCGCCTCCGCGTCAAAAATGTCGATGAATTTACCGCCGATCGCTTTACGCTTTAATTCCGGATCGACGACGCCATCGAGCACCTCATAAAATTGAGCGGATGCATCAACGCCGCGAACATTAAGGTGTAGATTATCCTTATAAACTTGAAGCGTGTCTTCGAACTCGCGATATCGGAGCAATCCGTTATTAACGAATATGCACGTTTGCCGATCGCCGATCGCTTCGTGAACAAGCACGGCAGCGACAGTAGAATCAACGCCGCCGGACAAGCCGCAGACAACATTGCCCGTCGGCCCAACGATCTCGCGGATCTTTTCGATCTCTTCCTTAATAAACTGGGCGGGCGTCCAATCTCCTTTGCACCCACAGATCGTGAACAAAAAATTACGCAGTATCTCTTTACCCAGCGGCGTGTGCGTGACCTCCGGATGAAACTGGACGCAAAAGATGCCGCGTTCCTGGTTCTCGATAGCAGTGATCACCTCACCCGTGGTCGCGGTCGTTTCAAAACCGTCGGGCAACTGCGTTACATGATCGCCATGGCTCATCCAGACGTCGAGTTCGAATGGAAGTTCATTAAATAAAGCGGTCTTGCCGCTCAATACTTTTAATTGAGCATGCCCATATTCGCGCCGCGCAGCAGGTTCGCTCGCACCGCCAAGATCAACAGCAACAAGCTGCATCCCATAACAGATGCCAAAAATTGGAACATTTATTTTCTCGAAGAAATCCGCCGCGACACGCGGAGCATCTTCGTCCGTCACGCTTGATGGCCCGCCTGACAAAATCACGCCTTTCGGTTGCTTGGCAAGTATCACATCAACCGAAAAATGAAAGGGATGTATCTCGCAATACACGCCTTGCTCACGCACACGCCGGGCGATAAGCTGTGTGTATTGCGAGCCGAAATCAAGAATTATTATGGTTTCGTGATGCAAAAGAATCGCTCCTTTTTCCTGTAAATGAGAGATTATACGGCAAGAAGGTCAGAACCGTGAGCGATAGTAACTGGGGTAATCTATTACTACGTTCGGTTCTGACTGAACGAGGCGGAAAAAAGTTCTTCCAAAACGGCTTCATCAATATCTGAAAGCTTATTTATATATAGGCAGCCTGTTCCAGTCTTATGTTTGCCGAGACGGGCGAAATACTTGTCGTACCGATCATCACCGCCAAGTCGGACGTACAGCGAGAGTTTGCCTTTACGGGGAGAAAATCCGATGACCAACCAGTCCACCTCGCGGCCCGAGTCGGATACTATATGCCGCAGGCCATAGCCGATGATAGAAGCACCCCACATTTTGGGCTTTTCGCCGGTGACGCGCTGCATCATTTCGTCGATCTTAATACTGTCGGCACGTTGCTGTTCGTCTGTGATCGAATTTAAAAACACCTCGACACTTGCGTCATTTTGGGTGGTTTTGATCTTCGCCTTAGCCATTTTTGCTCAATTCTAAACAAGTTTCGGATGAAAGGACAAGAGTTGAAATAAACTTGACAAGAGCGAACGAAGTTTCTAATCTTTAAGTTCGCTCTTTTGGGCGAACAACATTCCGCAGTAGCTCAATGGCAGAGCATTCGGCTGTTAACCGAAGGGTTGTAAGT
>CAZGSC010000273.1:0-1961 GCA_964528325.1 uncultured Chloracidobacterium sp.
TCCATTTATTCTTGATGGTCGGTAGGGGGATCGGACCTGCGATCCTCGCCCCTGTTCTCTTCGCCGTATCTACGATCTCGGCGGTGGACTGGTCCAAAACACGATGATCGTAAGCCTTTAACTTGATGCGAATCTTTTCGTTTAACATATTTCTATTCCACCACTTCCGAAACCGTACCGGCACCGACTGTGCGGCCGCCTTCGCGGATAGCGAAGCGGAGGCCTTTTTCCATAGCGATCGGAGCGATAAGCTCGATCTCCATCTGGATGTTGTCGCCGGGCATCACCATCTCGACCCCTGCCGGAAGATGAGCAACACCGGTCACATCCGTTGTTCTGAAGTAGAACTGCGGGCGGTATCCCGTAAAGAACGGTGTGTGTCGTCCGCCTTCTTCCTTGGTCAGAACATAGGCCTCGGCCTTGAACTTCGTGTGCGGCGTGATCGAGCCCGGCTTTACGATGACCTGTCCGCGTTCGATCTCTTTTCGCTCAACACCGCGAAGAAGCAGTCCGACGTTGTCGCCTGCCATTCCGCTGTCAAGCAGCTTCTTGAACATCTCCACGCCTGTGCAGACCGAGTTTCTCGTTGGCTTGATACCGACGATCTCGACCGGATCGTTGACGTTGATCATGCCTCGTTCAATTCTTCCGGTCGCAACCGTTCCGCGTCCTTGAATAGTGAAGATATCTTCCACCGGCATCAGAAAAGGCTTGTCCGTCTCGCGTGCAGGAGTCGGGATGTAGTCATCCACGGCCTGCATCAGCTCATCGATCTTTGCTTCCCATGCGGCATCGCCCTCAAGGGCTTTCAGGGCCGAACCCTGAATAACAGGGATCTCGTCCCCAGGGTATTCGTATGAAGAAAGCAGCTCTCTGATCTCCATCTCGACGAGCTCGAGCAGTTCCGCGTCGTCGACCATGTCAGCTTTGTTCATAAAGACGACCATCGTCGGAATTCCCACCTGACGGCCGAGCAGGATGTGCTCTCTCGTCTGCGGCATCGGGCCGTCCGTCGCTGCAACAACGAGAATGGCTCCGTCCATCTGTGCGGCTCCCGTGATCATGTTCTTGACATAGTCGGCGTGGCCCGGACAGTCGACGTGAGCGTAGTGACGGTTAGGCGTCTCATACTCTACGTGGGCAGTCGCAATTGTGATACCACGAGCCTTCTCCTCAGGTGCGTTGTCGATCGAATCGAACGACCGAAACGCCATCTTCGGATTGTGCTTTGACATCACTTTCGTGATTGCCGCCGTCAATGTCGTCTTCCCGTGATCCACGTGACCAATTGTCCCGATGTTCACGTGCGGCTTGCTGCGATCAAATTTTTCCTTGCTCATTGTCTTTCTCCTAAAAAGTGATAGTTACTTAGCTACCCGAACTTGTTCCCGTTCCCTTGATCTTTGCGATAACTTCCTCGGCGACATTACGCGGAGCCTCGTTATAACGCTCAAAATGCATACTCGAAGTCGCTCGGCCCTGGGTTGAGCTTCGCAGGTCGGTCGTGTACCCAAACATTTCCGATAGAGGCACGAATGCCGTAACGACGGAAACATTACCCGGACGCGGTTCCATTTTGTCGATCTGTCCACGACGACGATTAAGATCGCCGTTGACCGCTCCCATATATTCTTCAGGCGTAACAACCTCTATACGCATTATGGGTTCGAGCAAAACCGGCTTAGCCTTCTTGACCGCATCCTGGAATGCGAATGACCCGGCCAATTTGAATGAAATTTCGTCGGAATCAACTTCGTGATATGAACCAAAAAGGAGCGTGACCTTGATATCAACGAGCTCATAGCCCGCCAAAAATCCACGGCCCATCGCATCGCGGACGCCTTCCATCGTCGGCTTGATGAACTGTCGCGGAATAGAACCGCCCGTGATCTTGTCCTCAAAGACAAAACCCTCGCCCGGAGCCGGCTCGATCTCAAGCTCGACGTGGCCAAATTTACCAC
>CAZGSC010000274.1:0-1916 GCA_964528325.1 uncultured Chloracidobacterium sp.
TTCCTGACCGCCTTCAAACCGCGCGTTCGATAGTCGTTGTTGTTTTGGCAAAGCAAAAAAAGCTGAGTGACGCCGAAACGCTTTTGGCAGAATATCTGAGATCGGAGCCTGTGAAGTCCGCTGAACGGGCAAAAATGGAGGGCGAACTTGCTAAGGCCTATCAGGCTCAAAAGGACTTCGCCCGCATGGCCCCGCACGCTGACGAAGACTTCAAAGCGGCTAAATTGATGTTGAACGAACCGTTTTCAAAAAATCGTGTTCTTGATGAGATTTTCGATGCCGGGTTGCTGGTTCACGAGGCCTATCGTGAACTCGGCAATCAAAAAAATGCGGAAACTGCTTTGGAGGACCTGCGTGTGATCGCTGCATCTACCTCGTCTACCGATCTCTATTATTATTCCGTTGATCAACGTATCAAGTATCTCATCGAAACCGGCCGCAAGCCGCAGGCACAGGAATACTATATGACTGCGCTGATCAAGGCAGAGAGAGCATTTGACGCCGCTGCATTGCGAACCGATGTGATAATGCGTTTGAAGAAGCGTGAGAAGCACTATAAATTGCTAGGCGACCGTGCACCGGAGTTGCAGATGATCGATCAGTGGTTTCCGGGGACGCAAAGATCTTTTGCAGACTTGAAGGGTAAGGTTATTCTCCTCGATTTTTGGGCGACGTGGTGCGGACCTTGTTATGAGGCATTTCCGTTACTGAGGGAATGGCAGCAAGATCTCTCTCGCGACGGGCTGGTGATACTAGGCGTGACAAAATATTACGGCCGAGTGAACGGCCAACCAGCCGATAATCCAACCGAGATAGAAAGTCTCAAGCGTTTTCGAGAAGCCGAAAAACTCCCTTATGATTTTGTCGTTGGTAACGATGCCAGCAGTCAGTTGCTCTATGGTGCAACGGCACTGCCTACCACGGTTTTGATCGACCGGAAGGGTGTTATTCGTTACATTGAATCCGGAACCAGCCCGGTTCGGCTTGCCCAAATTCGTGAAACGCTGCTGAAATTATTGGCTGAGAAATGATCTAATGCCCGAACCCGCCCGTCAGGAAAAGAGAAAAACGCAGGGGCTTTATGACCGCATCGCCGATGTGCAAAATCTGGCGATGAAGGTCAATGGCTATCGAGCCTCGGTTGCCAAATTTCTCAAATTACTCGACTTGAAGCTCGACGCCGATTCTCGCGTCCTTGATGCCGGCAGCGGCACAGGCATAGTCAGTATGGCATTTCATGACGCCGGCTTTCGCCCTCAGCGATCGATCGCACTCGATCTCTCGTTGAACTCGTTAAAAATTTCGCGTGAGGAATTTTCCAGACATCGAAGGTCTCCGAACGTCATTGACGCTGTTCAGGGCAACATACTTAGACTGCCGTTTCCTGACGGCGTTTTCGACCTTGTGCTGATGTGCGGCGTACTCGAATACACGCCGCTCGATGACGGGCTTCGCGAGGCAGCACGTATTTTGAAGAAAGGATCACCGCTCGTTCTGCTTCCGGTCAAGCCGTCGGTTGTCGGCTCCGTGCTTGAACTTCTTTATAATTTCAAGACCCACAAAAAATCCGAGGTGCGTGCGGCTGCTGAAAAGTACTTCGATATAGTTGGTAATTACGAATTCCCTATCACCGAACCAATAGCTTGGTCGAAAACCATCTTTCTTCTGGAAAAGAAATAGCAAATTGATAATGTGAGTCGTCGTTTCGGTTCAGGAACAGCGGAACAATATGGAACACAGTCGAACCGATCTATGAACATGCAGCCATTTATCATCGGCCATCGCGGTGCGAGTGCATATGCCCCTGAGAATACGCTTGCGGCTATTCTAGCGGCTGTCGATTCCGATGCTGATGGGGTTTAGTTTGACGTTCAATTGGCTAGCGATGGTATTCCAGTCGTAATACTCGACCTTAC
>CAZGSC010000275.1:0-1898 GCA_964528325.1 uncultured Chloracidobacterium sp.
TATTATCGAAGCTTCCTGATACTCGTCGTAATCTGTATTTATTTCCCAAAGGTCATTTCCTTTGTTACTCAAAATATTTTCCGCCGCTAACAACCCCATCAAGATCGAATGGTCCTGATTGTTGTACTTAAAGGCTCCGTAGCGCCCTATCGGCATCAAATTTTTTACCGTGCTCAAGTACTTCTCAATAGGCTCCAAAACATCTCTGTAACCCATTGAATATATAGGATAGCAGCGGTTAATTCGGTAAACCTTGCCGTCCAATATCTCCGCATTCCCGATCAGGCCTGTCTGCCTGATCTCCTTTTTGCCCATTTCGATCAACTCGTGGTCGGGCAACTGCCACATCTCGTCCTCTTCCTGGCACCAAAACTCCATACACAAAATGGTGGTTTTTTCATCGCCGTACAAATACGGCAGCCAGTTTCGAAAGTTTGTTATACGCCCGCAATTCAGGCTGGGCGAATGAACATAAAGCCAATTGTCCTTGAACAGGTCCGTCGAATCGATGTTCAGATAAACCAATATGGTGTTCCTGAACTTCAGCGAATTGGCCTTTTCCCTGATGTCGTCCGGTGCCTCTTCAAGCCGTGAAACCAGCAGCGTCAGCGGCATTGTCGAGACCACGTAGTCGAATTTCAATTCCTCGCCGGTCGTGAGCACCAAACCGGTAACGGTTTCGTATTCAGTTACTACCTTTTCAACGCCGGCATTGAGTCTCAGCTTTCCGCCGTTGGCCTCAAATTTCTCGGCCATAGACTCATAGACCATTCCGGTTCCGCCGATCGGGTAAGCAAACTGATCGACCAGGGTCTTATGTTTGCCGCCGCCAAAGAACGCGTTCTTTACCGCTTCCATCAGCGAAAGCTTCTTGATCCGCTGGGCGGCGAAATCTGCATCGAGCTCCGTGCATTTTATTCCCCACAGCTTTTCAGAGTAGGTCTTAAAAAAAACCTCGAAAAGCCTCTTGCCAAAGCGGCTCGTTACCCACGTTTCAAAGTCTCCTTTGAACTCGGTCGGCGACAATTTTTCTTTCAAATAGCTAAGAACACATCTGGTTGTTTCAAAAACCCCCAGTTTTGCAAAAGCATCAAGCGGCTTGAGCGGATAATAGAAGAACCGGTTGTTGTAAAAGATCCGGGTCAGTCTATCGACCATCTCGTACTTATTTTCAACAACCTCGAGCCAAAATTCGTTCACCCTAGTATCGGATGAAAAAAACCGGTGCGGCCCGATATCGACCTTTTGGCCCCACAGCGTGATGCTTTTCGCAAGTCCGCCCACACTGCCGCTTATTTCAAATAACGTGACCTCTACATCCTTCTGCTTCGAGGTCTGATATGCTGCCGTCATGCCGGCCGGCCCGGCGCCGATAACCGCAACCTTTTTCAAAACACCGTCAACATTGCTCATTACCAAAACTAACCTTTAGAATCAGGCGGATCGGTTCGGTCATATGTATATTCGACCTCGAGCACGCTCTCGTCAAAATCCTGCTGATGCCCGTGTACATTTGCTTCGGGCAAAAGCGTCCTAACCTCAAATATCGAAATGATCGGCACAAACCTAACAAACAAGTAGATCAGCGTAAAGAAGAAACCTATCGTCCCGATAAACATCGACCAATCAAAAACCCGAGGGCTGTACATGGCCCACGACGACGGGAGGAAGTCACGGTGAAGACTTGTAACGATAATAACGAAACGCTCGAGCCACATGCCGACGCTGACGATTATCGAGATCACAAAAAGCCAAAACTCACTTTCTCTGAATCGCTTGAACCACAGAAATTGTATCGAGATACCGTTACAAAAGATGAGCAGCCAATACGACCACCAATACGGCCCTTCCCAAATGCGGTTCTTGACCATGAAAAGTTCATATTGAGCTCCGCTGTA
>CAZGSC010000276.1:0-1874 GCA_964528325.1 uncultured Chloracidobacterium sp.
TAACGTAAGGATTCGCTTTTGCGGGTCTTATTTTTTGAAAGGAGCATTATTTATATGTCAGCAGTTGCAGCACCGAGCGTAGAATT
The DNA here is from genome assembly GCA_964528325.1 of uncultured Chloracidobacterium sp. Classification (GTDB taxonomy): domain Bacteria; phylum Acidobacteriota; class Blastocatellia; order Pyrinomonadales; family Pyrinomonadaceae; genus OLB17. The sequence continues at coordinate 87 of CAZGSC010000276.1, forward strand.
GACCGTTACCGATTCAGCTATCGCAGAGATCAAGAAATTCTTGGCCAGCGAAGACGATCTGCCGGAAACATCAGGACTTCGGGTTCGCGTCGTACCGGGCGGATGTTCGGGTTTTCAATACAGCCTCAATATCGAAGAAGAGTCGAAAACAGGCGATTTTATCATGGACAAGGATGGTATCAGGCTGTTTGTCGATATGTTTTCGGCACAGTACCTGAACGGCATAACGATTGACCACACAACAAATATGATGGGTTCGGGCTTTACGTTCGATAATCCCAACGCTACCGGCGGATGCGGATGCGGAACGTCATTCTCAGCATAATGGTTGAGGAAGCCCGTGCGTAAGCAAGGGCGTAACACTCAACTTGGATCTTAAGCCCGTGCTCACGCGTGGGCTTTCGTATTTTCTGGAAGAGCAAATCGATTCGGTCTGTCTTGTTCTATCACAAGGACAACTCGGAGCGGCAAAAGCCGGAAAAGTGAGGCGGCGGGGTTTTAACCAACCCCCGCACGTTATCAAGGGCGAAACATTCAACGTTGAGTATTTCGCCCTTAATAACGTGCGAGCTCTTGACCGCCTATCCATAACGTTTCCGCTACGGTTGCATTTGTTTTGCTTATAGGTCATAATATGTCTTGGTTAGTTTCGAGTTTTAAATAATAAGGATTACAAGTTAATTAGTTTTGATCGAGATCCTTGAGATTTCGGGAATGTAAATAGTGTTGTTAGTTTTTTATAATAGGTGATCAAAATCACCGACTCTCCCAAAGGCCCATCAGAAAATAAATAATTGGAGTTATAATTTGATAGTTTTTAAGAAGATATTCTTCCTTGCGGTTTGCTTTGCGTTTGCTGCCGTGTGTTTTGCTGCACCGGCATCAGCTCAAAGCCGTGACCGCGTGGTAAAGGGTACATCAAGCCTGCCGACCAATTTACCGGCGGCTCCGGTTGTCACCCAGCCCGTAAGAACGCCTGTTTCTCGCCCTACACTTACAAATAATATCGTTGTTGTAAAAAACGATCCTGCGTACGAGCCGCTGGTCAAAAAGACCGTAAATTCAAGACCGACAAACGCGCCTGCTGCGATGGCCTCGGCTAATAGAACCGTTTATGGTTCAACAGCAAGTATCCGTCTGGACAATGCGATCAAGTCACGTTACGGCCTGCCATATCATTACGGATCGACCGGTCCATACTCGTATGACTGCTCAGGCTTCGTTTGGGCTACATTTCAGGAAGCCGGGATTCCTTTTACCCGCACAAGCGCCGCGAGTCTGTGGTCACAATCGCTTCCGGTTGAGGGTGATGAACGTTTCAAATTTGGCACGCTGGTCTTTTTCAACGGACTTGGGCACATCGGCATTGTTGCCGACGAAAACGGTTTTTATCACGCATCTTCGAGCAAAGGGATCACGTATTCAACATTCAAAGGATATTGGGAAAACCGAATAGTTGGCTTCAGGCGACTGATACCTGAAATGCCGCTCGCAAGATAGTTTCGAGTAAATAAAAAATAAGGCCCGATGATCATTATTGAACATCGGGCCTATTATTTTGTTTGTCTAGACTAGCCAATAAACCCCGGCCGCGATTGAGGGTCTTTGCATTCATAGACGACCGCGATCTTATCGACCGCCACGTACGCGACCTTATCGTCCTCATCACGAAGAAAAAGCACTCCGCCTTTCACATCGATCACATCGCCGCGAAACGCTGCATTTGTGCCGCATGTCACGTCTATCTTCTTACCAAGCATCTGTTTTAGTAGATCTTCCATATTTTTA
>CAZGSC010000277.1:0-1854 GCA_964528325.1 uncultured Chloracidobacterium sp.
GCTCCTGCAGCCATCCGTTATTCACAAACCTACCGTCATAAACACAGGGATCAGGCAAAATTGCGATCTCAAGGCTTCCCGACGCAGCCGTCTTAGCTTCGGGCTGGCTCAGGAAGGCAGAGTTTGCGGTAACCGATTTAAGCGGCGCGGCAGTGTTTGGAATCACACCGTCGTGAACCGCCTTTCGCCAACTGTCTTCAAAATTCTTTGGAGCGGCGGCAGGAACAGAAGCGGCTACCTCGGAAGTTTTCGGAGCTTCCTTTTTATCAATATTTTCTGTATGTGAGTCTGCTTTGTCTTCGGTTTTTGCCGAAACCGCCGCCGCCTTGATGTCCGTCTTCTGCCAGTACTCTTTTACGATATCGTGATCTTTCTTGTCGAAATTCTCTTTTAAGAAAAGCTGAACGACCTCGTGAGCATTCTTGCCGTCGTAAAGCGGCTGAATAAGCGGCTGAACGATCGACGCGGTCCCGTCAAAGGCTCTGGCATCGCTCCAGCCTTCGAGAAAATGCTTCTCAGCAACGTGCCATTGGCAGTGTTCGGCTGTTTCGTCCGAGTAAAGCCCGAGATGAACACGAAACGGCACTTTTGCCATTCTCTCGGCATTTAATTTGAGGTCCGCGGGCGTATTATAAACCGGATTCCCACCCAGAATAACAAGCATTTTGACGCGGCCGCCATCGATATCACCAATAAGTTCGCGAAACTGTTCGATCTGCAGTTTGTCGGTACCGGGCGACAGCGGCTCGACGTAAACAACCGTCTCACCTGCATTTCCAAGCGCCGCATTCATCGCGTGCGCCAACGCATGGACCATCGGAGACTGATTGTCACCCGCGACTACAAGCGATTTACCCTTGAAGGCCATCAGGTCCTTGGCAAGGCCCGCTATCCAGGCTGAATTTTCTGTATAAGTCGAGGTTGCACCCGAAACTCCGACCGCTTTCGCTATCGCCTTTGCAACCTCGGCCATTTGGCTTGGCTTGACAGCGATGCGATGGTCCGCCTTTGCACCGGTCAGACTGATCGTCGATTCAACGCAGTAGAGGCGGCTGATCTCTTTCTTCTCTTCAGAAAACGCCTTCCCCTTGCTGTAATCCTTTATATAAGCAACGTTAAAGCCAGAGAAAATATCGGCGTCGAGCGAAAGGATACGCTCAGCTTTATCAATCTTGTAGATCGTCTGGACCGGCGAGCCAAAAGCCATCTTCGCTCCGGCGATCGCGTTATCCTGATTGATCGGTTCGTACTGGACCCATTTTGCGTTGGGCAATTCTGCTTTTACTTTGGAAAATTGATCGATCAGCGTAGGCGAAGTTACGGTTTCAGTCAGGAATCTGACACCCGCACCGCCGTCTTTTCGATTTTCTTCAATCGCGGCCCGCAGCTCGCCCATGAAGGCTTCCCACGACTTCGGCCCTCCGCGATAGGTAACTTCCTGGGAACGATCGGGGTCGTACATCCCCAAAATAGAAGCTTGAGCAAGCACGTCGGTCGCTCCGCGGCTGCCGGGATGGTCGGGATTTCCTTCAATCTTAATGGGACGGCCTTCATATGCTTTTGCCAGGAGGCCGGTCGCTGCCCCGCGGAGCGACATCGCAGTTGCGAAGAAGTTTGCCTTTCCGGGCAGCATTCCTTCAACAGGACGAACATACGGCACGATCTTCTCGTTCGGTTGGATGACGCAGCCGCTAAGTCCCGCGAGAGCAAGCGATGCCCCCATGACCTTTACAAAATTACGGCGGCTTAAGCTATTGTCCCACTCTTCGATCTCGTGCGGATATTCCTCTGAAATGAACTCTCTGAATTCCGGCGTATCGGCATGCTCCTCGATGCTGCGCCAATATTCCTTCC
>CAZGSC010000278.1:0-1851 GCA_964528325.1 uncultured Chloracidobacterium sp.
TATTTCTGCAAGCTCTTGCAGTTCGTGTTCGGGGCTAGCGGCCAATTCCCGTTTCTCGCGTCCAATATCGGCTTTTTCTGTATCTGCCTGTGAATGGACGGAAACATATTCTCCCGCCGCCATCGACATTGCCCCGGCGACAAGTCCGGCAACTCCCGCGATCATTACGGCCGCATGATCCGCTTCGGCCGCAGCAACTCCTATAACAAGACTTGCCGTGGAAACGATGCCGTCATTGGCTCCTAATACGGCTGCACGCAGCCAGCCGATGCGGTGAGTCCGATGTAATTCACTATGGCTCATTCGAATATTCTACTCAGAAATAGAATACTCTATTGATGGTATTTTGAAGAAAAATTGTTCCGGCCAAACTGAAGCGTCTTGGCCATCCAGACAAGTTCATCGAGAAAGCCTGCAACGCGTTTTTCGTAAGCCTCATCGAGCAGTTTGCCTTCGTCGTCAAACTTGGTTTTCACACTTGGAAAATTGAGGTCAGTGAATGTTACAGCCAGGCCAAGTTCGCGGACCATTGGCACACATGCTTCGATCACGCGCGTGCCGCCCCACGGGCCGGCGGAGACGCCGACGAAGGCTACGGCTTTGTGAATATATTCTTTTAGCAAAAGATCAAGAACACTTTTCAGACTGCCCGGATAGCCGTGGTTGTATTCGGGCGTGACAATGACGAGGCCGTCGGCCCGGATGATCGCATCGCGCCACTCAGGAAACTGCGCACCGATCTCCGTGCCGTAATGATCGTGCGGCAGATGAAAATCACGAACGTCAAAAAGCTGTGTTTCAATTTCATCGCGTTCCTGCATCTTGGCAAAGACCCATTTTGCAACGTGTTCGCTCTGGCGGTCTTTGCGGTTCGTGCCAAGTAAGACAGGAAGGAATAGTTTGCTCATCTTTTTCTAAGAGTTTACCCACGTAATACACGAAAGTCACGAAAGGGATTATTCTTTCGTGACTTTCGTGTATTTCGCGGGTCTTTTCCTATTCTGCGCCAAGAACGCGTGCGACAGTCTCTTTCTTCAAACCGTTACCGTTTCTTTTCTTGTATTCGGCGAGCGAGATCTGCGGGTCGCGCCAGGCGTCGAGATGGCCGACCTGATGGACGCATTGGATCGTGCAGGTCGGTGCGCACCATTTTTCTGTGTTGTATTCACGGTCCATGTCTGCGTGAGTGTATTCGAGCAACGGAATGCCAGGTGTACCGCGTTGCTGTGAGCACCAACTGACGATCCCGGCCTCGTCGATGTAGAGGTAACGGGCACCGGCACGGCAGCGCCATTCGTATTCGCCGCCATCGACAAGATAGTCCTGAAACCAGTTCCAGCGAGCATACGAACTGGCGCCTTTCGACTTGATCTCTTTGTAAACTTCCTTTTCGCGTGGCGTCAAGCCTTTGAGCAGGCCATCACCATCGTGGATAACGCCGACCGTCGATGAAAAGCCTAGCTCACGGGCACGTGAAGCGATCTGCAAAGCCTCGTCCGGATTGGCAACACCGCCGCCCACAACCGAATTTATGTTTACCTTAAATTTTGCGTAGTCGCGCAGGTTTACGAGCTTTGCATCAAGAACCTTTAGGCTTTTTTTCGAAACGTCATCGGGCGTAACGTTGTCGATCGATATTTGCAGATAATCGAGACCAGCTTCGTTGAGCCGCTTGACCTTTTCAGGCTGAAAATAATAGCCGTTCGAGATCAGCCCGGCGATCATCCCGTAATGGCGGATGCGTTCGATGATCTCATAGATCTCAGGGTGCATCATCGGTTCGCCGCCGGAAATGGTGATGACCGAAGTGCCAAATTCAGCAAGTTTATCAATACGTTCGAGCATCACATC
>CAZGSC010000279.1:0-1851 GCA_964528325.1 uncultured Chloracidobacterium sp.
GGTCGCCTGTTTTATCTGTTTGGCAAGTTCAAAGCCGATAGGGAAGGCAAGGTCGCCAAGCTCCGTTTTTGGCGGTGTTTCGACCACGATCTGTTCCAATTCGACGTTTAAATGGGAAAGGGCGGCGGCTTTGACCGTGTCTCGGAGTTGCTTTTGAATTTCTATGATTGTCATTACTGTGTATCTGGCTATCAACGGTAAACCGTAATTATAGACGTTTGCATAACAAAGCGGCAAAAAGGCTCACGATTTCAAATGCAACAAAATCGATAAACTTTTTCTTTTTGGCTAAAACGGATAAACTCTTTACTTTATGTGAACGCATTTGGCGCGGCTATATGGCACAAAAAAAGCAGAAAAAGGTTGATCTGAAGAAGATCGGACAAGGCGTGCGGCTTATTCTTGAAGGAATAGGCGAAGACCCGGATCGCGAAGGCTTGCAAAAAACGCCTGAACGCGTTGCCGATTTCTACGCGGAATTGACAGAGGGCATGTGGGTCGATCCGAGCAAACATATTGTCCCGCTTCCTGGCGATTCTCATGATGAAATGGTGATCGTCAAGGATATTTCGATCGCGTCGGTGTGCGAACATCATTTGGCTCCATTTACTGGCAAATGCCATATTGCATATATTCCGAAAGGCGGCCGCATAATTGGGTTGTCGAAGTTGGCCCGTATTGCTGAGATATTTGCCCGGAGACTTCAAGTTCAGGAACGCCTTACGCAGCAGATCGCTCAAACGCTTTTTGACAAGCTCGACCCTATCGGCGTTATGGTTGTTATCGAAGCAGAGCATACATGCATGACGCTTCGAGGTGTCAAAAAGCCCGGTGCGGTCACGATCACTTCAACGGTCCTTGGCGGCTTTCGCAAAGATTCTCGCACGCGCGCCGAGGCGATGGCGTTGATCAAAGGTTAATTGATGACACAAGCTTTCTATATAACAACCCCGATCTACTACGCCAATAGCCTGCCGCACCTTGGTCATCTTTACACGACCATCGTAGCTGACGCTATATCGAGGCATAAAAGGCAGCGTAGTTTTGAAACGTATTTCCTTACCGGAACCGACGAGCATGGAATAAACATCCAGCGAGCAGCCGAGAAAAATAACCGCTCACCAAAGGAACAGGTTGACTATGTTTCGAACGAGCTAAAGCGTATGTTTCATGACTTTAGGCTTGATACCGAAAACAGCGGTTACGATATTTTTATGCGGACGACTGAGCCCTTTCATTACGAAGGCGTTCAGCATCTATGGCGTGAGATCGCGAAGAATAAAACTCCAAAGGGTAACGACACGATCTACAAAGGCTATTACGAAGGCTGGTTTTGTGCGCCGTGTGCTGCATTCAAGTCGGAAGAAGAATATGTTTTGCCGGAAGGTGCGGACGTGCCAAATTGTCTGATACACGAACGCCCGCTAGATAGGATCGCAGAAGAAAGTTACTTCTTCAGGCTATCGGATTATGACGAGTGGTTGATCCAAAAGATCGAGAACGATGTTGGACTCGTGCGTCCCGAGGCCAGGCGAAACGAAGTCGTTTCGTTTCTTAAAGGCGGCCTGCAGGACCTTTCGATCAGCCGTTTGAAAACGTCAGTGTCGTGGGGCGTGCCGGTTCCAGGCGATGAAGATCATGTGATGTATGTCTGGCTCGATGCTCTTTCTAATTACATCACGGCTATAGGCTATGGCAACGATGAACGCAGTTCCATTGGTTTTGAAAAATACTGGCCTGCCGTGCATCTGGTTGGAAAAGACATTTTGCGTTTTCATACGGTTTATTTGTTTTCGTTTCTTAACGCGGCAGGTTTGCCGTTACCGAAAACAGTTTATGCTCACGGCATGT
>CAZGSC010000280.1:0-1803 GCA_964528325.1 uncultured Chloracidobacterium sp.
TGGTGAACATATCCTGTTGAATGGACATCTTCTCCTTGATCGCGCGTTCCATACGCTCAAGGCCGATGCGGAACTGATTTTCGAGCAATTCGCCCACCGCGCGGACACGGCGGTTACCGAGATGGTCGATATCATCCTGGCTGTAATTTTCGCTGTCCTTCTTCATTCGAAGGAGATAATTAACGACCTCTATGAAATCTCCCGCTTTCAGGAGGGGGTTAGTAATATCCTCGAGATCGGGCCGAGCCATTTTGATGTTGAACTTAAGGCGGCCGACTCGCGACAGATCGAACCGACGTGCATCGAAGAACATTCCCTCAAGCAGCCGATACGACGTCGGCACCGTCGGCGGATCACCGGGACGCATTTTGCGATAAATTTCGAGAAGAGCGTCGACCGGTTTTGAGATCGGATCCTTCCGCAGAGTCGCCGAGATAATCTCGCCAATGACGTCGCGCTTTGGAAAGAAAACTGAGAAGCTGGTCACTCCTTCCTGAACGATCTCCTGCAGTTTGCCGGCGGCGATCTCGGTATTCGATTCGACGATCACTTCGCCAGTTTCCGTGTTGACAACATCTTCGAGAGCATAGGCACCTTCAAAGTCTGCCGCCGCTACCTGAACTTTGTCCTTCTTTAGACGCCGCAGATCCGCGATCGCCGATTTGGTAATCTTTTTACCCTTTCGGACAATATCTTCTTTCTTGTCCTTGATATCCTCTTCGGAACGCATTCCAACAAGGTGCGTTTCGCCTTCTTTCTTGATAGCGATCGAAAGCTTTCCTTTCTGAACGCTTACTTCATCCGTCACATAGAAAAGTTTTAGAATGCTCGAATCAGGATATTCGGCGTTTTTGACAACTTCTTCGAGAATGTTGTCAGAGACCGTTTTCATGTCGATCTGCGGATTCAGCCAGAGCCCTAACGCCCTTAAGAAAACCGTGGCAACAAGCTTACGCTTTCCGAGACGAGCGTGAAGAATACCCTTCTGATCATATTCGAACTCAACCCAAGAGCCGCGATACGGAATGATCTTTGCCAGATAATCGTCGCGGTCACCCTTAAAGAAAACTCCGGGCGAGCGGTGAAGCTGCGATACGATGACGCGTTCCGTTCCGTTGATAATAAAGGTGCCGTTGTCGGTCATCAGCGGTATCTCGCCAAAGAACACATCCTCTTCCTTGATATCACGGATCGTCGAGACATTCGTTTCCGGGTCCTTGTCATAAACCGTCAGGCGGATCTTCACCTTGAGCGGCACGCTGTATGACATTCCGCGTTCCTGACATTCCTGTTGGTCGTGCTTGTGCTTGAGGCCAACCGGTTCGCCGCAGTTGTCGCAGAGATTTGGCCGGACGGCGTTAAAAGTTCCGCAGTTTTTGCAAAGCACCTCGGCTGGATTGAATGGATCAACCTTGATCTTGGCACTGCAATTCTTACAGTTGGCACGAAGGTGCTGAAGACCTTCGAGATTTCCGCATTTGCACTGCCAGTTGCCGATCTGGTATTCGACATATTCAAGCGTTGCAGTTTCACGAAAATCCGACACCGGAAAGATCGACGAGAATACCGACTGCAAACCAATGTAGTCGCGCTCCTCAGGGATCAGGTCCATCTGCAGGAAACGGTTATACGATTCGCGCTGGACCTCAATGAGATTAGGGATCTGCGCGGATGTATAGATCTTAGAAAAATCCACACGATCGGGCGCCTTACTGGTGCGTTGCCCGAGACCGTTTGAGCTGCTTTGAAGAGGATTATTGATCATATAATTAATTGCGGGCTATAAAAAACCTGTTGATTTTT
>CAZGSC010000281.1:0-1797 GCA_964528325.1 uncultured Chloracidobacterium sp.
CTGTGGCCAACACGTTTGGCGGAGCTGTTATTGTTCGTGCGGTGAACGCGACGGTCACGTTTGACGGCTGCACGGTCAACAACAATATATCGAACGCGGTGACAGCGGCGTCGTTCAGCGGATTCGCGGGCGGGCTCTATAACCAGCAGGCGAAAATGATCGTCAGGAACTCAACGGTCAGCGGAAACAGTTCGAGCCACTTTCATGCCGGTATCCGAAACCTTGCATCGACAGCAGCCGCAGCCACGCTAGACATCATCAATAGCACGATCAGCAACAACACCTCAGCCGCGGCCAGTGGACAGGGCGGCGGAATCACGAACATCCTTGGTTCGACCTTTGACGCGACGGTGAACGTCGATCACTCGACGATCAGCGGCAATGTGCTGTCAGGTGCGACAAGCATCGGCGGCGGGCTTATCAACACGGGCAGTGCCGGCGGAGCCGCATTGCTGACAGTTACGAACTCGACGGTCTCAGGAAACAGTGCGGCAGACATCGGCGGAGTCTACTCCGACGGTTCGGCAGCGACCTGTATCATTGACTTCTCGACGGTAGCGAACAACCACGCTACGAACACCGTACCACCTGCACAGGGCGGCGGTATCTTTCAGGACACGACGGCCGGCGGATCGACCTTTGTTTCGAACTCGATCTCTGCGGACAACACGGCAGATGCAGATGTTGATATAAACGATCTGGCTTCATCGCTGGATTACAATCACTTTGAAGCACCGAATGCGGCTTTCGTTCCCGCGGCACATGACGTCGTAAGCGGCGATCCGCAGTTGCAGCCTTTGGGAAACTACGGTGGGCAAACGCAAACTCATATTACCTTTAATTCCACTAGTCCCATTGTCGATAAGATCCCAAACGGAACAAACGGCTGCGGCTCTCCGATCAACGATGACCAGCGTCATTTGCCGCGCCCGCTTCCGTCCATCAACAGCAACTGTGATAAGGGCTCCGTCGAGAATACTTTCGAAGGCACGCCGACCTCAACAAACACGAATACCCCGACAACCACACCGACCGCAAGCCCGTCGCCGACAAGTACATTTACTCCGACGCCGACGAGAACGGTTACGAACACACCGACCGCGACGGCGACGTTTACTGCCACTGCAACCAGAACATCGACAAACACGCCAAGCAATACGCCATCAGCCAGCCCGACTCCCGGCCCCGGTTTTAATGTGAATACAACTGCTGACACGCAGGATGCGGCTCCCGGCAATGGAACTTGCGCAGATTCGAATGGTGCATGCTCGTTGAGAGCGGCCATCACTGAGGCAAATGCTCTCGCCGGTGCGGATTTTATTACGCTGCCGGCCGGGACATATACCCAAACGCTTTCGGCGGCTAACGAGAATGCCAATGCCGGTGGTGACTTTGACATAACATCGCCTCTAACGATCAACGGTGCCGATGCGTCGACGACGATCATTCAGTCTAACGCGGCTCCAAACACTGCGACCGAAAGAGTCTTTCACGTTCTCGCGGGCGGAACTGCCGTCACCATCAACGGCGTGACGATCGAGAACGGCAAAGCGCTGGATGCAACCGACGGCGGACGCGGAGCAGGCCTCAAGGCCGGGGAAAACTCAACGGGTGACTCGGCTATAAATCTTACGGTCACCAACTCTAATTTTCAGAACAACTTTGCAGACACACGAGGCGGCGGACTTGCCATAAACAAAGGCAACCTGACCGTCACCAACTGCACATTTACCGGCAACGTTGCGGGAAGTGCGTTCGGTACCGGCGGTGCAGGCGGAGCTATATTGATCGACTCAC
>CAZGSC010000282.1:0-1777 GCA_964528325.1 uncultured Chloracidobacterium sp.
CCAAACTTCCATTTCGCCGAAACGCTGTCCGCCGAACTGCGCCTTACCGCCCAGCGGCTGCTGCGTTATGAGCGAGTACGGGCCGATCGAGCGGGCGTGGATCTTGTCATCCACAAGGTGCGAGAGTTTGAGCATATAGATATACCCAACACAAACCTTTTGCTCGAACTGTTCTCCAGTCATACCGTCATAAAGCCTTGTTTTGCCCGACGGTCCGACCGAAGCAGGTATTTCAAGCTCGTCGTATTTGGAATTTGCCTGACCAATATATTTCTTGATCTCTTCTTCGCTGGCTCCGTCAAAAACGGGCGTCGCAAAGTGGAGGCCCAAAACGCGTGCTGCCCAACCAAGATGTGTCTCAAGGATCTGTCCGACGTTCATTCGCGACGGCACGCCGAGCGGATTGAGCACGATCTCGACCGGAGTTCCATCCGGCAAATACGGCATATCTTCTTCCGGCAGGATGCGGGCGATCACGCCCTTATTACCGTGACGGCCGGCCATTTTGTCGCCGACGGAAAGCTTTCGCTTCATCGCAACAAAGACCTTTACCATCTTGATCACACCCGGCGGCAATTCGTCGCCCTGCTTGAGCTTGGTGATCTTTTCGTCGTAGATGTCACGCAGAATATTGATCTGTCGCTCGGTTCGCTGCTGATACTGTTTTACCTCTGCAGCGGTGTCGATGCGTCCTGATGCAACCTCAGCCTTACCAAGCAGTTTAGGATCGATCTCTGACAGCAGGTCACGCTTGAGCGTCGTACCCTTCTTCAGAATGATCTCCTTGCCGTCCTTCAGATCAGCATTGAGTTTGCGACCCTCGAAAAGCTCGTATATGCGCTCGTCACGCTGCTCCTGAAGAATACGAATTTCGTCCTCGAGGTCGCGTTGGAGATCTTCTTCTTCCATTCCCTCGATATCGAGGCTTCGTTCGTCCTTGTCCTGCCCTTTTCGGGTAAAGATCTGAACATCAACGACCGTACCGTCGATTCCGGGAGGACAATTGAGTGAAGCGTCTTTCACGTCGCCGGCTTTTTCGCCGAAGATCGCACGAAGCAGTTTTTCCTCTGCGGTAAGCTGCGTTTCACCCTTTGGCGTGACCTTACCGACAAGGACCGAGCCCGGCTTTACCTGCGCTCCGATGCGGATAATTCCCGACTCGTCGAGATCACGAAGCATATTCTCACCGATGTTCGGAATGTCGCGTGTGATCTCCTCAGGGCCGAGTTTCGTGTCACGTGCCTCTATCTCAAGCTCTTCGATATGGATCGACGTATAATAATCGTCCTTTACGAGCCGCTCGGAAACGAGGATCGCGTCCTCAAAGTTGTAACCACGCCACGGCATAAATGCCACCAGCACATTGCGTCCCAGAGCCAGCTCACCGCGATCGGTGCAAGGCCCGTCTGCAATGACCTGGCCCTTTTTAACACGTTCGCCGACCTGAACGATGGGGCGTTGATTGATACATGTGTTTTGATTCGAACGCTTGAACTTAACAAGCGAGTAAATATCCGCCGTCACCTCGCGCGATATCGTTCCGTCTACCTGATGATCGGCCTTCACGATGATTCGCTCGGAATCGACAAAGTCCACTACGCCGTCACGTTTTGCGATAACGACCGCACCGGAATCACGTGCGGCGATCCGCTCCATTCCGGTTCCGACATACGGAGACTCGGCCCGAAGCAGCGGCACAGACTGACGTTGCATGTTCGAACCCATCAACGCGCGGTTCGCGTCGTCGTTCTCAAGGAAAGGGATCAGCGATGCGGCC
>CAZGSC010000283.1:0-1759 GCA_964528325.1 uncultured Chloracidobacterium sp.
CGTGGGCCGCCGAAATTTCAGCGTCGATTTCAGCCTTGTTTTCTTCGACGATCTCGGCTTGTGTTTCTTCCGCGGCGATTTCCTCGATCGGAGCAGCTTCAGCTGTTTCTACCGCAGCCACTTCCTCAACCGATTCGTCGATTACCGCGGCCTTCTTTTCTTTCTTTTCCTTTTTTACCGGAGCTGCTGCTTTTTTCTTGGCATTTTCAGCCTTTCTGGCAGCTATTCTTTCTTCTCTGAGAGCTTCGAGTCTGATCTGTTCCTCGGTCTTCGCCTTTTCTTCGCTCGTCACTTGAATCGTAATGTGACAGTAATGACGCTGTTCGCGATATGCACGTCCCTGCGGAGCCGGGCGCATTCTGCGGCGCCCTTTTGTCGGACCCATATCGACAAAGCATGTCTTGATCCAGAGATCGTCGGGATCAATTGCGATGTTGTCCTGCTCGGCTTTGTAAGTCGCGTTCGCTATCGCAGAATTCAGACACTGAGCGATCGGCTGTGCCGCACGCTTATCCGTAAATTTCAGGATCGACAATGCACGCGAAACATTCACGCCGCGGATCAGATCGATCACGAGCCTTGCCTTGCGCGGGCTGCCTTTTAGATATTTTGTTTTTGCTATCGCTTCCATATTCTTAATAGTGAGCCGTTAGCCGCGAGCAGAAAAACTGCTTACCGGTACCGTTTGCTGCCTACTTTCTTTTCGCCATCTTCTCCGCTTTGGTTCCAGGGTGCCCTTTGAACACTCTTGTCGCCGAAAACTCACCCAACTTGTGGCCGACCATGTTCTCAGTAACAAATACCGGAATATGGCGTTTGCCGTTGTGAACACCAAATGTCAAACCGACCATATCGGGTGTGATCGTCGAACGGCGTGACCATGTTTTGATCGCGGGCGGCTTCATTGCTCCATCGGCGATCTTGCGAAGCATTTTCTGAACGCTTAGATCGATGAAAGGTCCTTTTTTTAATGAACGTGGCATATCTTCTTCTTAAATTTCAGATCTCAGATTTGAAATTATTTTCTCCTACGGTCTTTCACGATCATATTCGTCGTGCGTTTATTACGTCGCGTCTTATACCCGCGAGTTGGCTGTCCCCAAGGCGTAACAGGATTACGTCCGCCTGAGGTCTTACCTTCACCACCGCCATGAGGGTGATCGACCGGATTCATAGCGACGCCGCGAACTTTCGGGCGTTTTCCCATCCAGCGACTGCGTCCGGCCTTACCAAGCGAAACATTTTCATGCTCGGTGTTGCCAACCTGACCGACGGTTGCCATACAAACAACGGGCACTTTACGAACCTCACCCGAAGGCATTCTGAGCTGAGCGTAATCACCTTCTTTAGCAACGATCTGAGCAAAGCCGCCTGCCGAACGCACCATCTGTGCTCCCTTTCCGGGGCGAAGCTCAACATTATGAACCTCAGTTCCGAGCGGAATATTCTTGATCGGCAAAGCGTTTCCCGGCAAAATATCCGCATCTTCGCCGCTGAGCAGCATAGTTCCGACCTTGATCCCAAGCGGTGCAATGATGTAACGCTTCTCGCCATCCAAGTATGAGATCAGCGCAATGTGAGCCGAGCGATTCGGATCGTATTCGATCTGTGCAACCCGTCCCGGAATGCCGGTCTTGTCGCGTTTGAAATCGATAATACGATAGTGTCGCTTATGGCCCCCGCCGCGACGGCGGATCGTGATACGACCATCACTGTTGCGTCCGGAAATTCTCTTTTTCGCCTCGAGCAGTGATTTTTC
>CAZGSC010000284.1:0-1735 GCA_964528325.1 uncultured Chloracidobacterium sp.
TATGCTAACTCATTTAACTGCAAGGTTTAGCCTGTCTCACACAGTGAGTGGGACACTTTGGGACAGTGGAACAAAAAGACGCTCGGACAGCCGACAGTTGGGACATTGGGCAACAACGCAGTTTGAGTTGCGAGTTGCACTCTTTATTTTTACTGTATTTGCCTTGAGCGGCTTGGAAACGTTATTCTTTATCCTTGTTTTTGGAGGAAATTAATGACAGCTAAGGGCGTGGAAATTGCTCCCGCAGAAGGGAAACTTGGTATTTTGCTGGTCGGCCTTGGAGCCGTGAGCACAACTTTGGTCGCTGGCGTAGAGGCCATCAAACGCGGCATTTCGGAGCCGGTCGGCAGCCTTACGCAGATGGGCACGATCCGTTTGGGCAAGCGCACCGATAACCGTTCGCCGAAGATCAAGGATTTTGTGCCGCTCGCCGATATAAACGATATCGTTTTTGGTGCGTGGGACATTTTTCACGACAGCGCTTACGAAGCAGCGATGAACGCCGGCGTTCTCGATAAAGACCTGCTCAATCAGGTCTCCGAACCGCTCGCATCGCTCAAGCCGATGGCAGCTGTTTTTGAGCAGAATTACGTCAAGCGTATCCACGGCGAAAACGTCAAGACCGGCAAGAACAAGATGGATCTTGCCGAGCAGTTGATCGCTGACATCGCCAAGTTTAAGTCAGACAACAACTGTTCGCGGCTTGTCATGGTCTGGTGTGCATCGACCGAGATCTACATCGAGGAATCGGCGATACATCAGTCGGTCGAATCGCTCGAAAAAGCGATGTACGACAACGACCCGTTCATTGCTCCGTCGATGATCTACGCTTACGCCGCTCTCAAATCGGGCGTGCCTTTTGCAAACGGAGCTCCGAATCTGACGGTCGATATTCCGGCGTTGACGGAGCTTGCCGACAAGACAAAAATGCCGATCTGCGGCAAGGATTTCAAGACCGGCCAGACGCTGATGAAAACCATCCTCGCTCCCGGTTTCAAATCGCGAATGCTCGGCCTCGACGGCTGGTACTCGACAAATATTCTCGGCAACCGCGACGGCGAAGTTCTCGACGATCCCGAGAATTTCAAATCGAAAGAGGTCTCAAAACTTTCGGTGCTCGAACACATTTTCCAGCCAGAAGTTTACCCGGATCTGTATGGAGATTTTTCGCACGTCGTCCGCATCAACTATTATCCGCCTCGCGGCGACAACAAAGAGGGCTGGGACAACATCGATATCTTCGGCTGGCTCGGTTACAAGATGCAGATCAAGATCGACTTCCTCTGCCGCGATTCGATCCTCGCTGCGCCGCTCGCGCTCGACCTCGCGTTGTTCATGGACCTCGCACATCGCGCCGGAATGAAGGGAATTCAGGAATGGCTCTCGTTCTATTTTAAGGCACCGCAAACCGCTCCTGGTTTGTATCCAGAGCATGATCTTTTCATCCAGTTAATGAAGCTTAAAAACACTTTGCGGCATTTGAAAGGAGAGGAGTTGATCACACATCTTGGTCTCGAATATTACGATTAGACCGAGCCCGTTTTATAATCAATTCTGCTCCCATTCCAGAAAAAGTTTTATTATTTTTCAATTTTCTGTTGCGTCCGCTGTATTTGATGTGTTAATCATAGAATAGAGGCGGGCCTTCATACTCGCCTTGTCCTCTGGGCTTACCTCCCAGGCAACAAAGTCCAGCCAACTCACAATCTTTTGAAATCATCATTGTTGACGACAG
>CAZGSC010000285.1:0-1706 GCA_964528325.1 uncultured Chloracidobacterium sp.
ACTTTAAGTAATAATGAGAGCGGCGTTGCCGCTGCAATAGAACGTTTTATCTTAAATCAGGAGAATAAATAGTGGGAAACAGAATCGCAGTTTTAGAAACAAATAAAGGAACTATTAAATTTGAATTGCTCGAAGGTGATGCACCAAAAACAACTGAGAATTTTCGGCTACTTGCAGGCAAGAATTATTACGACGGCGTGATCTTTCATCGCGTCATTCCAAACTTTATGATCCAGGGCGGCGATCCGCTTGGTGAAGGCTACGGTGGTGAATCGGCTTGGGGCGGCAAATTTGACGATGAGATAGACCGCGGATCGGATCTGTACGCAGGTTCGTATGACAAAGGCACGGTCGCGATGGCAAATTCCGGCCCGAACACAAACGGTTCACAGTTTTTTATCATGCACGTCGATTATCCGCTGCCGCCGAGCTATACAAAATTCGGCAAGGTGATCGAGGGACAAGATGTCGTTAACGAGATCGCAACCGTTGACCGCAATCATAATGACAAACCGCACGACCCAGTCGTGATGAACCACGTCTATATCGAAGAAGCGTAATGCGTGCGGTTATTCAACGTGTCAAACGCTCAAAGGTCACGGTTGACGACAAGATCGTTGGCGAGATCGGAGCCGGATTACTGGTTCTGCTTGGTGTTACACACGAGGATGATAATAAAGCTGCGGACTATCTCGTTGAAAAGATCATTAACTTACGCATTTTTAGTGACGCCGACGGCAAGATGAATCTATCGCTCACGGATGTTGGTGGAGAAATGCTTGTCGTATCGCAGTTTACGCTTTATGGCAACACCAGTCGCGGACGACGACCGTCTTTCATCGAGGCCGCGTCTGGTGAAGACGCTCTTCGATGGTATAAATATTTCGTTGCAAAAGCGCGTGAAACGGTCACTAAGGTCGCAACCGGTGAATTTGGCGCTATGATGGATGTCGAACTCGTCAACAACGGGCCTGTGACAATTATTCTGGACACCAAAAATTCAATTTGATAAGTATTTACATTATGAAAAGACTAATTTACCCTTTCTTACTTTTGTCGTTATTGTTCATGCTTTCGTGTGGTGATAATAAGCCTGCCAATACGGCCAGCACAGCTAAAGCCAACTCGAGCAAGCCGGACGTAAAAACTGGCGTGGCTCCGGTCGCTGATAATGAAGTTGCCATAATTGAAATGGATAACCCTGCCTACGGAAAAATGAAGATGGAGCTTTATTCCAACATTGCCCCGAAAATGGTCGAGCGTTTCAAAGAGCTTGCTAAAGAAGGCTTCTATAACGGCACGACTTTTCACCGTGTCAGCGGCATTGTAATTCAGGGCGGTGATCCGAAAGGTGACGGAACTGGTGGCTCGCCGAAACCGAATGTTCCTGCTGAGTTTTCCGATGTGCCATTCGAAAGAGGCATAGTGGGAGCAGCTCGCACAAGCGACCCAAACACTGCAAACTGTCAGTTTTATATCACAATGCAGCGTTATCCAAGTTGGGACAAGAATTACACCGTCTTCGGCAAAGTAATTGACGGAATGAACAATGCCGATACGATCGCGGGTGTTCCAAAGAATGGTGAGAAGCCGCTTGACCCGGTCAAAATTAAGAGCATTACCATTCAGCCTAAGTAGATTTCTTGATACTATTTTATTATGCTCGCGTAGCTCAGTGGATAGAGTGCTTCCCTCCGAAGGAAGAA
>CAZGSC010000286.1:0-1687 GCA_964528325.1 uncultured Chloracidobacterium sp.
TAGACGAACGTATCAACCGCGAACGAATGGAACGAGAACTCGAACTGGCGACCGAGATTCAGCAGCGTTTTCAGCCGTCGGGACCGCCCGTGATCGACGGGTATGAATTTCAGGGCATTTCTTTCTCATGCTACGAGATCGGCGGTGACTACTACGATTTTATCCCGAGAAGCGACGGCTCCATGCTTATTGCTCTGGGCGACGTGTCTGGAAAAGGCACCGCAGCTGCTTTGCTGATGTCGAGTTTACATGCCGCAATTCATGGACAAGTTGCAGCAAAAACGCCCTTAGCTGATGCGATAGTTTCCGTAAATCAATATCTGGCTGAGAATACGCCGGCAAATCGCTTTGTTACCCTGTTTGCCGCAGAGCTTGACCCGTTGAGCGGAATACTACGCTACATTAATGCGGGCCATAATCCACCTTTGATCGGCCGGTCGAACGGCACGGTTGAACAGCTTTCATGTGGCGGCCTGCCGCTCGGCATCATGCCCATGGCCGAATACGAAGTCGGCGAAATGATATTGAATTCAGGGGATGTACTTGTTGTGTATTCCGACGGCGTATCAGAAGCAAATAATCTCGCCGAGGAAGAATTTGGCCTCGACCGCCTCACAAATGTCCTAAAAGCTAATATTCGAAGTACAGCCTCAGGAATCCGAGACAAAGTAGAATCTGCCCTTTCCGAATTTACCGGAACTGCACCTGCCAATGATGACATTACTCTTGTGATCGTCAAAAAGCTCTGATCAGCCTGTTAAAACTTGTTGACCATCTACTGTCTTTTGCAATAAAATTGTAAAGGCTTGTATTTTTTACAGGCCGGCCCTGCCATGTCTCCTGAAAAGCGCAAAGTCAGCTTAATCTATTTCGTTGTTGTCACGCTCTTGCTTGTCGGCTTGGTTCCACTTGTACTGACAGGTTGGTTTTTATCTGACAAAAGCGGGAGCGAATTGCGTGCGGCTGAAAATCGGTATCAGATCCAACTGGTTCAGGAAAAGGCGCGGCAGATCGAGATGTTTGGCAAGCGTTTTGGTGACCTTGTTTCGAGTATCTCGATCGCGCTTGAATTGTCCAATGATGTTTCGATCGTATCATCGCCCCAAACCGAACAAAAGCTCGGCTCGATCCTGCGGGAAAATCCGGATCTCATCGCACTTTATGTAAGGCCTGCCTCCGGTGAATCCCTTTCGGTATTTCGTTCGGAAACGATCAGCAAGGTCGATGTTGAATCCATTTCCGACGCAGTTTCGCATCGTTCGGGTGATTCAAAGCTTGAGGCCGGCGTTCCGCACAAAATACCCTCAAGCGGCGAAACCGCAATGGCGTTTGCCTCCAAGGTCAAGATCAACGGTGCAGATGCGGCCGAGGTCGTTGCGATAGTATCGCTGCGAGATATTCAGCGTAGTGTGGTCGGCATTCTTCCGACCCGCGAAGAAGATCTTTGGAATTCAGGACTGCCTATAATTTTTGTTGTTGATAAGACCGGTACCGCCGTCTTTCATCCTGACCAGTCGCTTGTCTCGGAGCGACGGTCGCTTGGCGATCTCAAGATCGTCGGCGAATGGCTAGAAGCCGGAGAAACTGTCCAATCGGCACTCGTGCCTTTCAGTGCGGAATTTCATGGAAAGAAGCATGAAATGATTGGCGCATATTCGACAGTTAATCTTAGCAAAGATACTCAATT
>CAZGSC010000287.1:0-1668 GCA_964528325.1 uncultured Chloracidobacterium sp.
TTTCGATGCTGGTGAATGAAAAGGTCGGCGAGATCAAGGCGCAGATCATCGAGCGTGATGGGCAGGTTTGGATGATAAAGGACTGTCCTGAGCATGGCCATTTCGAAGACATGATGGCGATCGACAGCAAGTTTCTCCAGCACATCGAATCGCTTTTTCCCGGCCGCGACATCGACGCGCACAATGACGAAAAGCTTCACAATCACGGCAGCTCGTCGGTCAAGTACGGCCGCGGAGCGGTGCTCACGGTCGATCTGACGAACCGCTGCAACATGATGTGCGATCCGTGCTTCATGGACGCGAACCAGGTTGGCTTCGTTCATGAGTTGAGCATGCAGGACGTTCAGGAAATTCTCGACAACGCGATCTCGATCAAGCCGCGTCGCCAAATGTCAGTTCAGTACTCAGGCGGCGAGCCGACGCTGTCACCGTATTTCTTGGATGCGGTCAGATATGCGAGAAAAGTCGGTTACAACTCAGTTCAGGCCGCGACCAACGGAATTGAATTTGCGAAGAGCAAAGAATTCTGCCGCGAAGCTGCTGAAGCTGGCTTGAGATTTGTATATCTGCAGTTCGACGGCATTGGCAACGACGCAAACTCGCACCGCCAGATCGGAAACTTGTTCGACGTCAAACTCCGAGCGATCAACAACCTTCACGAAGCCGGCGTTGACATCATTTTGGTGACGACGTTGGTCAACGGCATCAACAACGATCAGGTCGGCACGATCATCCGCTTCGCTTTGGAAAATCCGAAGAAAATTTCGTTCATCGCGTTTCAGCCTGTGTCGTTCACGGGCCGCGACGAACTGATCACCGAACAGCGTCGCCTGCAGCAGCGTTACACGCTTGCTCACCTTGCACACGACGTTCACGATCAGGTTGGAATTACCGAACCGACGCGTGACTGGTTCCCTCTTTCGCTGATGGGAGCGTTCGCTGATTTCGCTGACGTAGTTCACGGCCCCGAGAACGAATGGGGACAAGTGAGCTGCGGCTGCCACCCGAACTGCGGCGTCGGCACAGCGGTGATGGTCAACAAAGAAACAAAGGAAATGGCGCCTGTGCCGCAGTTTCTGAACATTCCGGGTCTTGTCGCGGACATGCAGCACATCACGGACACCAACCGCGGCAAGTGGTTCTCAAATCTGATGATGGGCCTCGCGCTGCTCAAGAATTACAATCCGTACGGAGCACCGCACAGCCTGACGCTCGGCGGCATCCTGAAGAAGTTCGACAAGTCGTTCGGCCTTTCGGGCAAAGATTACGGCAAGGTCGGTCCCGACCGCACGATGGAAGACATCGAAAAGCGTCGTCAGGACCCTTGGAACTTCCTCTTTATCGCGGGTATGTGGTTCCAGGATCTGTTCAACTACGATTTCCGCCGCACCGAGATGTGCATCATCCCTTACGGCACACAGGAAGGCGAAATTTCGTTCTGTGCCTACAACACCGGCATCGGATGGCGTAACATCATCGAGCACATGCACCAGAATGCGACCGTTGCTGAATGGTATAAGAAACAGGGACGTCACGAAGTGTTCGCCCGCGGTAAGGAAGTCGAGCTCGGCGACAAATCGCACAACCTTATCCTGAATGAGGTCGATCTTACTCGTCCGAACAAGCCCGAGATGGAAGGCCCCAAGACCGCTGCCGAGGAAATGCAGA
>CAZGSC010000288.1:0-1658 GCA_964528325.1 uncultured Chloracidobacterium sp.
ATTTGCGCCTTATCGACCTTTCCGAGATCAAACGCGCCGGTCTTTTCCATATTCTCGTTAAAGCCGTCGCCGTATTTGATAACCTTCGACTCGACCATTTCGCGCAAGAGGTCGTTGCCTTCGCGCGTGCGTTCACCCACACCGGCAAACACTGAAAATCCTTCAGAACCGATCGCCACGTTATTGATCAACTCCATGATCAACACCGTCTTGCCCACACCGGCTCCGCCGAACAGCCCGATCTTTCCGCCGCGAAGGAACGGCTGCACAAGGTCGATGACCTTAATGCCCGTCTCAAACATCTCGAGCTGCGTCGATTGCTCATCAAACGACGGAGCGTGGCGATGGATCGAAGACGTCGTGTCGGTATTGATCGGGCCGAGTTCATCGACCGGATCGCCGATTACATTCATCACACGTCCCAAAGTCGCATTGCCGACCGGGACCATGATCGGGCCGCCAAGGTCAATGACCTTCATACCGCGGACCATTCCGTCTGTCGGCAGCATCGAAACCGCACGAACGCGGCCTTCGCCCAAATGCTGCTGTACTTCGGCGATGACATCGATCTTTTCGCCGTCAAAACCTTCGCTCGTGACGCGGAGAGCCTGATAGATCGGCGGTAAGTAATTATCCGAAAATTCTACGTCAACGACGGGCCCAATGATCTGCACAACCTTGCCGATATGTCCGTCCTGCTGATTAGCCATTATTAATTAATTTCTCCTAATAAATAAGTAAAAACCGTGAGTTTTACAAAGGAGTGAGGATAACATAGCAACTCGCATTCGTGCAAAAGTGGACGTTGAAAAGTGCATGCGGCTCGTACTTTCGTCTTTGACAATTCCGCACTCCGTACTGCGAATTGACAGCGGACATTTGTTCTAGTAGCCTCATCTTATTATTTCATCAAGTCTGACCATCTCAATTTGAGTAGCCTGAAAAAACTAGAACTACCACCACAAGGATTGAACACGCTTTTCGGCGTTCAGGATCAAAATATTAAATATCTGGAATCGCTTCTCGATGTAAACATCGGCGCCCGAGGCAATGAATTGCTCATCGACGGCGACGAACGCGACATCAAGACCGTCGAGCAGATACTCCGTGATTTTGGCGACCTTTTTGACGAAGGCAACACCTTTACCGATAAGGAACTCCGTGACGCTTTCAAACAGATCGCCGAAGATCGCGCGTACAGTCTTAAAGATCATTTCCTGAAAGCTAGATTTAATCCTTCTGGTAAAAAGCAGGTCGCGCCGAAGACAGCTAATCAACGCAAATACCTCGATGCGATCGCGAATAACGATCTTGTTTTCGGCATCGGTGTCGCAGGAACAGGAAAGAGTTTTCTTGCGGTCGCGATGGCGGTCGATGCTTTATTTAAGAAACAAGTGAGCCGCATTATCCTGACACGTCCGGCGGTCGAAGCAGGCGAACGTCTCGGCTTTTTGCCGGGCGATCTGCAGGATAAAGTCGATCCATATTTAAGACCGCTTTACGATGCCTTGTTCGATCTCGTCGATTCGGAAAAGATCACAAAGATGCTCGAAAAACGCATTATCGAGATCGCACCGCTCGCATTCATGCGCGGCCGAACTCTGTCCGACGCATTCATCATTCTCGACGAAGCTCAAAACACCACGAGCGAGCAGATG
>CAZGSC010000289.1:0-1655 GCA_964528325.1 uncultured Chloracidobacterium sp.
AGTATGATCGCAAAATAATTCTTAAAACACATAGATAATAAAAATGATCTTAATTTAAAACTATCTCATCGGAATTCTAACACCATTTTTCTCAGCAAAATCAATCGCTTCATCATAACCGGCATCGACATGGCGAATAACGCCCATGCCCGGGTCGGTGGTAAGAACTCGTTCGATTCGCTTGGCAGCTTCGGGCGTGCCATCGGCAACGATGACCTGACCAGCGTGAAGCGAATAGCCAATGCCGACGCCTCCGCCGTGGTGCAACGATACCCACGTGGCACCGCCCGCGACGTTTATCATTGCGTTAAGATACACCCAGTCGGCTATTGCGTCCGACCCGTCTTTCATCGCTTCGGTCTCGCGGTTTGGAGAAGCGACACTGCCGCAGTCGAGATGATCTCGTCCGATCACGATCGGAGCTTTTAGCTCGCCGGAAGCAACCATTTCGTTTAATTTCAGCCCTGCCTTTGCACGCTCGCCGTACCCGAGCCAGCATATGCGTGCAGGCAAGCCCTGAAACTCAACTTGCTCGTGAGCCATTGTCAGCCAGCGTGCCAGATGATCGTCATCAGGGAAAAGGTTCATTATCGCTTCGTCAGTGCGGTAAATATCTTCTTTGTCGCCTGAAAGAGCGACCCAGCGAAACGGGCCTTTGCCTTCACAAAAAAGCGGGCGAATGTAGGCCGGGACAAAACCAGGATAGTCGAAAGCGTTTTCGACGCCGTTGTCTTTTGCTCGTTGCCTGAGATTATTGCCGTAATCGAAAACGACCGAGCCGCGCCGTTGGAATTCGAGCATCGCCTCGACATGTTTAGCCATCGAGTCCATAGCACGTTGTTCGTATTCGGCCTGGTTCGTCCTTCGTAGATCATTCGCTTGTTCGATGTTTAATCCGATGGGAATGTATCCATAGAGAACATCGTGTGCCGACGTTTGATCGGTAACGACATCGGGAATGATACCTCGTTCGAGAAGCTGCCAATGAACCTCGGCAGCATTGCCGTGAAGAGCGATGGATCTTGCTTCCTTTGCTTCGATTGCGGCTTTTGCTAACTCCAAAGCATCGTCAATATCCTTCGCCGCGACATCGATCTGCTTTAACGCAAGACGTCTTTCTATACGCCAAGGATCAACATCGACGAGCAGCCCGACTCCGCCATTGAATGTGATAGCTTGTGCCTGTGCTCCACCCATTTCGCCAAGTCCCGCGGTAAGTACGAGCTTTCCGGCAAGCGAACCCCAACCATGCTGTCGCGCGAGCGAGCCAAATGTTTCATACGTGCCCTGCAAAATACCCTGCGTGCCGATGTATATCCACGAGCCGGCGGTCATCTGACCGTACATCATCAACCCATCGCGTTCATATTTGTCAAACTGTTCCTGCGTGGCCCAATGCGGAACGATATTTGTGTTGGCGATCAGCACACGCGGAGCGTCCGCATGTGATCTAAAAACTCCTACAGGCTTCCCGGATTGAACCAAAAGCGTCTCATCCTCATTAAGCTCTTTTAACGAATGCAATATCGCATCAAAACACTCCCAATTCCGCGCTGCTTTCCCGCGGCCGCCGTAAACGATAAGGTTATCCGGATCAAACGCCACGTCCGGATCAAGATTGTTCTGTATCATTCGATACGCAGCCTCGATCAGCC
>CAZGSC010000290.1:0-1650 GCA_964528325.1 uncultured Chloracidobacterium sp.
TTCCGTTCGTTCCAGGGCTTGAGGTTTGGTCATACAGCACCGCAGGTGTTCCCGCAGGTGTACACGTCGCCGCCACTGTCGCTGTCGACGTAGCCGTCGCCGCCACCGTTGAGGTTGACGTTGCTGTCGCTGTGTTCGTCGCCGTATTGGTCGGTGTGTTTGTCGACGTTCTTGTAGGCGTATTAGTCGCGGTATTTGTCGGTGTCGACGTAAATGTTGCCGTAGCTGTAGCCGTCGGCGTCGGAGTCACGCATCCTCCACCAACGATCTGAGCGCGGATTTCACCGCCTGGGAACGTTGAGGTATGAATGTTGATGTAGTACAACCCTTGCTGCAATTGTGCCAACTGGGTCGGTGTGATCGGGAATGACTGAGGCGGCACCACACCAGCGGTCGCTGGCGGAACTGCCGAGAACGGGAAAACGATCGGGCCATTCGTTCCGGGTCCTGCAGGTCCGTGGATATGTCCGGCCGTAGCATTAGCTGATAATCCCTGGAAAACAACAGACACGGTAATCGTAGAAAGGTCGGCCGAAAGCTGAATCGTTCCTGTTCCCGTACCTTGCGATGCATTGGGCGGCACCTCCTGTGCTCCATTCAAATTGACGGAGGTCTGACACGTAGGAGCGGCTGTCGGAGTAGAGGTCGCAGTGCTGGTTTGCGTAGGTGTAAATGTCGATGTCGCCGCAGCTGTTGGTGTATTAGTTGAAGTATTTGTCGGTGTTGCACCGCCTGGTATCGTCACGCTTCCATTGGTAATCGTCGCTGTCGGATCACCTTCGTTGAACATAAATCCGGGATGGAAATTAGTATTCGGATCCGTGTAATCAACAAACGCCAGCGGGCTCGATTGTCCTGCTGTACCCACAACATTGAAATTAAGAATGAGCAATGTTCCCTGTCCAACCAGTGAGGCTCCCTGGAATGCCGAAACGATAAGGTGCCCCGCATTTGCCGCGTTCGGCGTGATCGACATCGTACTGCTCATCGTTCCTGCTTGCGTCACACAAGCATTGCCCGCACACGCACCTACCGGCGTCAGAATCGCCGGATTGAAATCCACGTTGAGATCATATGAAATTACCCCTAATCCTGTTACATCACCAACAGTGATCGGTATCGCGATCGTACCCGGCGTCGCATTAACAACCGGCAGCGATACTGTTACCGCTACAACTGAGGACGAGCCCGCGACTCGCGCTTCGATTAATGTTCCTGCCCCTTGAGTGGTCGAAAAAACAGGCGCAATACCGCTATCTAACCCAAGAAACATTGCTGTCGACTTAATAAAGTCAACGCGTGAATCCCCGGCTCCAAATGCCGAAACATTCATCAACAAAGCTAGTGCGACGATCGCAAACTTAAGTCCGATAGTACTGAATAAACGGGAAGATGTTTGGTTGGTTAACATGATTTGAGTATTCTCCTATAGTTCAAGTGGCATCTCTTCTTTGAAGCGAGGCCTAAAC
The DNA here is from genome assembly GCA_964528325.1 of uncultured Chloracidobacterium sp. GTDB lineage: Bacteria > Acidobacteriota > Blastocatellia > Pyrinomonadales > Pyrinomonadaceae > OLB17. The sequence continues at coordinate 1,470 of CAZGSC010000290.1, forward strand.
CGAACGACCATTTTTGGGATAAAACAGAAACATTCGCAAATATAAAAAATCCGAGAGGTAATTTGCCTTATTATATACCAATTGAAACCCTCGTCAAGAACGCGTAATAAAAAAGGGCGGGAATGAACCCGCCCTTTCTTTCTGGTCGATCGACGTATCTTTATTGAGCGGCGATCATGTC
>CAZGSC010000291.1:0-1642 GCA_964528325.1 uncultured Chloracidobacterium sp.
AATGTCCGGCTGCCGAAGTGAGGTCTAATGCTGAGAAAACTAATCGTTCTTGTGGGCTTGTTCGCCGCTTTGGCGCTTAATTCATTTGCCCAAACCAATAACTTACAATCCACGACAGCGATCAATATCGGCCGTCCGCGAATCGTTCCTGTCAGGGTCTCAGGTGTCGAGGCTTCGGTGATCGTCAATACGGTTTCGCTTGAGCGAACCGCATTTGACCTGCTCAATCAAAAACGAGTCGCGAACGGCCTGCAGCCGCTCTCATGGAACGACCAGCTTGCAACGGTAGCTCGTCTGCACTCGCACAACATGGCTAAATTTAACTTCTTTAGCCATCGGGGCCTCGATGACAAAATGGTCAGCGATCGTGCCGACGATGAAGGGCTGCGAAAATGGCGTGCAATCGGCGAGAATATTGCCTTTAATCGCGGTTATCAGGATCCGATCGGCCGAGCAGTCGAGCTATGGCTTGATTCACCATCGCACCGGCATAACCTCCTTGACAACAACTGGAAAGAAACAGCGGTCGGCATCGCGGTTGCAGATGACGGATCGTATTACCTCACACAGGTATTTTTGAAAAAATAGATAGTAGACCATAAAGGCCCGTATCGAGAGTTAGGACATAAAGCCCTTGCTTCGTGCGGGCTTATGCAATTTGTTTTATGCTAAAACGATGCTGCCGGGATTTACTCTGCCATCGTTTGCCAAGATAAATTTACTCCTGAGCATATTGGGTAAGCGTGATGACGGCTTTCACGAGCTTTTTACCGTTTTTCAAACGGTATCGCTGCATGACTCTTTGACGTTTGAGATGAGCAATGGGTTGACGCTCACATCTAATCTAAAATATCTTCCGACCGATGAGCGAAATTTGGTGATCAGAGCGGCGAAGTTGCTGCGGCAACGCTTCGACATTAACAAGGGAGCTACGGTCCATCTCGAAAAACGAATCCCCTCACCAGGCGGACTCGGCGGCGGTTCATCCAATGCAGCGGTTGCCTTGATCGGTTTGAAGAGGCTTTGGCAGATCGACTGCGACGAAAATGATCTTAACGCAATCGCGGCTGGTCTTGGTTCCGACGTCCCGTTCTTTTTGTGCGGCGGAACCGCTATGGGCATCGGACGCGGAGAATTGATAGAACCGTTGAGTGATCTTGCTGAACAATTCGTGCTCATCATCACGCCGCGGGTCCGGGTCTCGACGCGTGAAGCGTTCAAAAGAATCGAAGCTGCGACCTTGACAAATGAGGCCTTAGAACATATTCTTCGAGTTTGCCGTTTGGAAGCAAAATCGCTGGATTTGCATCATTCGGCCTTGAAAAACGATTTTGAAAAGAGCGTTTTCAGCGCTTTTCCCGAGATCGAGCGAGTTAAAATGACTCTGCTTGAACTTGGAGCAGTTAATGCCGCGATGAGTGGCAGCGGAGCAAGCATCTTCGCAATTTTTGACAAAGAAGAGACATGGCAAGCTGCACAAGAAGCCCTTGATCGAGAGATCAACTGGCGAAAGTTTGCCGTATCAACCGTGTCGCGGTCAGCGTATCGCGAAGCCTTGCATTTGCAAGGCAGTTAGGTTGTTTCCGAGTCGTTTCTTTAATTCGCAGTGGGGCGTAGCCAAGTGGTAAGGCACCGGTCTTTG
>CAZGSC010000292.1:0-1634 GCA_964528325.1 uncultured Chloracidobacterium sp.
CTACGGAGACATTCACTCCGACAGCGACGGCGACCGAGACATTCACTCCGACAGCGACGGCAACTGAGACGTTCACGCCGACTGCGACGGCAACTGAGACATTCACTCCAACGGCAACTGCTACGGAGACATTCACTCCGACCGCTACAGCAACGGAAACATTTACACCGACTGCTACAGCTACGGCGACGTTTACACCTACAAACACGCCGACGGTGACCAATACACCTACAGCCACTGTGACGGCGACGTTTACACCTACAAACACGCCGACGGTGACCAATACACCTACAGCCACTGCGACGGCGACGTTTACACCAACGAATACGCCGACGGTGACCAATACCCCGACAGCCACTGCGACGGCGACGTTTACACCTACAAACACGCCGACAGTGACCAATACTCCGACCGCCACTGCGACGGCCACGTTTACACCTACAAACACGCCGACGGCAACTGCAACTGCTACTCCGGTCGGGTGTCCTCAGACCTTTGACGGTGTCTCTGTGCCGAATTTGCCGCTGGGCTGGATATCGGTTGCGACAGGCGGACTTTCACGCTGGGTGACATCTAACATCAATCCGGATTCGCCGGCGAATGACGCCTATGCCGCCTCGGCGCCAACGGTCGGAACCACAGAGCTGATAACACCAAGTTATCCGGTCTCGCCTGGCAGCCTTCAGATGACTTTCCGCAACGCTTTCAATCTCGAAGACGCAGGTTCAGCGTCGCAAACGGGATTTGATGGAATGGTTATGGAGATCAGCATCAATGGAGCTCCATTCCAGGATATTGTTGATGCTGGCGGCAGCTTTGTGACGGGAGGTTACAATAAGGTCATCAGCAGTCAATTTGGAAGCCCGATTAGCGGCAGAATGGCATGGAGTGGTCTCTCAGGCGGAACTGTGGTAGTTCCCTCATATATCACAACGACGGTAAATCTGCCCGCATCAGCCAGCGGCCAGCTAGTGAAGTTGAGATGGCTCGTCGCTTCTGACAGCAACGGTGTTGCAAGCGGCGATCAGGGAGTTCGAATAGACTCGATCATTGGTGCAGCATGCAGCACGACCGCAGCGGGGGCTTCGATCACAGGACGTGTCCAGATCGATACCGGCCAGTCGCTCATCAATGCAACTGTATCCATTTCAGACGGCGAGGGCTTCCTTCGCACCGCGAGGACAAGCTCGTTCGGTTACTATCATTTCGAAGATATTCCGGTGGGACGAAGCTATGTTCTTAAAGTAGATTCGCGCCACTACACCTTCAATCCGCTATTCATAAATGTCGTTGACAATCTGACTGATGTGGATTTTGTGGGTTGGTAGAGATATCTATCAAATAGACAGGAAAGGCGGTCTTAGGGCCGCCTTTTTTGCGCCTTTTTTTACAGCTTACCCAACAGCATTAGCAAGCCGATGACAATAAATGCGGCGGCGACGATCCGCTGCAGCCACTCCGTCGGCACATACTCGCTCAGGACTCCACCAAGCAGCACGCCAAGAAGTGTTACGGTTATCAACGCAAGGCTTGCCCCCAAGAACACGGATATTTTAGATTCCGTGCTCGCGGTCATTGTTATAACCGCAAGCTGCGTCTTGTCGCCAAGCTCTGCCAAAAACAGTGTTATGAAA
>CAZGSC010000293.1:0-1631 GCA_964528325.1 uncultured Chloracidobacterium sp.
AAAATCTCCCAATGGCTCAATTCTACCAACATTTAGCCTCTCCGAGGCCTGTCCCGACCCCTCGGGGCCTTAAGTTGATGGCTATGCCCTCTAACCCTCTAACCCTCTAACCTTCCAACCCTTTCTAACCAATAACCGCCTTGTCTTTTGCCAAACATTCGGCATAAATCAGTGCCGCGGCCATCAGGCCTATATCCTGAAACAGGTCGCTCAGCCCAACCTGTCCTTTCATGCCGCCCGACATGGCAGCCGGTACGTGTACCAGCACGACCACCAAAAGCAGAAAAACAGCGAGCAGGGTTGCAGCCAGTTTATCATATTTACCGATATACATGCTAAGCGCCGCGCCAATCAGGCAAGCGCTGGACGCATATACCCACAACCACTTGACGGGCAGGTAGGCCGGAACAAACCGGTCGGCTGCTCCCGGCACATTCATCAGATAGATCAGGCCAAAAACGGCAAAGGGGATGGGGAATAACCATCGGCCAAGTGAAAGAAATGCATGCATGACAGTTTTGTTTTGATGGGCGAATATCACGGAATAATCCGGCAAAGTGCCCGCATTTGGCGTTTGTGCGGCACAAATATTTTCAGGAGCCGTCTAACCAAAGAAAATAAAGACCTTTGCGGCCGAAAGAACAACCGGATCATTCTCTGTCCACGCTATCGCGGTCACGCCTTTGAAATGCTCAGTCGCGTCTTCAAACTGAGTGCCTTTAACCGCGATACGCGCAAGCGTATTCTTTACAACCTGATATTTTGCTCCCGCTTCACGCAGGCTCTTTCGAAATTCCTGATCCTTGGTCACTGTCAGTTTTGTAAAGCTGACGACCATAGCGGATTTCGAAGCAGCAAGCGACTCGGTGAGGGCAGCCAGATCTTTTTGTTTTGTCTCTCTTGATTTCATCTCTTAAATGCGCTCCTCCCTTAAGCGTACGCAAGCTCATCGAGCATGACGCCCGGACTCATCGTTGCGGCCAAATTGATCTTCTTTAAGTAACGGCCTTTCGCAGTTGTCGGCTTTGCCTTCATCACTGCGGTAATAAGAACCCGCGTATTTTCCGCAAGTTTTGCCTGATCAAACGACACTTTGCCGACTGGCGAGTGAATAACGCCCGTCTTATCGACGCGGTATTCGACCTTACCTGCCTTTGTTTCTTCGATGGCGGTTTTCACATCCATCGTCACAGTTCCTGTTTTTGGATTTGGCATTAGGCCTCTAGGACCGAGAACCTTACCCAATTGACCGACCTTGCCCATCATGTCAGGCGTTGCGATCAAAGCGTCAAATTCGAGCCAGCCGCCTTTGATCTTTTCTACTAGATCGTCGCCGCCCGCGATGTCGGCGCCGGCATCTTCGGCCTCCTTGATCTTGTCACCCTGTGCTATCACAACTATCTTTTTCGCCGCACCGCCAAGACCGTGAGGCAGAACGATAGTACCTCGGACAAGCTGATCTGCCTTTCGCGGATCAACGCCGAGCCACATTGTTAGTTCAACTGTTTCGTCGAATTTGGCGAAGGCAATCTCTTTCAATTTTGAGACAGCTTCGTCGAGTGTGTGCTTCTTGCCCGGCTCTATTTTTTCCAGAGCCGCGCGGTATTTCTTTCCTCTTTTCATTTTACCTC
>CAZGSC010000294.1:0-1621 GCA_964528325.1 uncultured Chloracidobacterium sp.
CACGGCATTCATGCCTGTCTCGGCAATCACGATCATTGGACCGACGCCGAGCTCGTCACGCATCTTTTTCGCGGCGAGGGAATAAACATTCTTGTTAACGAAGGGTTCCGATTTGAAACGAAACAAGGCTCATTCTGGCTTGCCGGGGTTGATGATTACATGGTCGGCAAAACCGATGTTCCGGCGTCACTTCGCGGCTCGTTCCCCGACGAAATGAAACTTCTCCTCGCACACAATCCGATCATTTTTCGTGAAGCCGCCCGCGTCGGCGTCGATCTCACGCTCAGCGGCCACACGCACGGCGGGCAGATAAAAGTTCGCAACCCCGAAAAGCGAATTCTGCCGCAGAGAAAACTGAAGGCCGGACTGCACACACGACGAAATTCACAGATCTACATTACACGCGGCATCGGGACGGTTGTTGTGCCGATGCGCTACCGATGCCCGCCCGAGATCTCGCTTTTGGAGCTGCGCTGCGCCGAATGAGCGAATCTCAGACATCAACAAAGATCCTCACGATCGCCAACATCCTCACGTTTCTGCGCATTGCCTTGATCCCTGTCTTTGCGATCTTTCTGGTCTATAACAGGGCCGGATGGGCGCTTGTCGTGTTTACGATCGCCGGCGTGTCGGATGGCATCGACGGTTTTATAGCCCGCCGGATGAAGCAAGAATCGGAGTTGGGAACGATCATCGATCCTGTCGCGGACAAACTGTTAATGACGACGGCTTTTATTATGCTTACGATACCGGGAATGTTGGAGCCCGGACGTCATCTTCCGGTGCCGTTCTGGGTCACAGCAGCCGTCATCGGGCGTGACATCGCCATCATCGCCGTCGCAGGCGCGATCAATGTAATGACAGGCTTTCGCGGCTTCAAACCGTCTTGGCTCGGTAAAGCAAGCACCTTTGTCCAGGTCACAGGTGTGATACTCATTCTCGTCGCCGCCGTCTTTCCATCTCTTCGAAGCTTTTACCTTCCCACTGTCTACACGACCGTCGCGGCCTTCGCCGTTTTTTCCGGCATTCACTACATATTCCATGTCGCCAAACTAATGCGCGAATCCGATGCGGAAGCCCGCACGGAGTAAGGGCATTGCGTCCCTGGCCATATTTTAAACTTGACAATAACACACTCAGGTATTATCATTTGTATACGCTCAAATCATTGGAATTATACTGAGCACAGCAATCATACTTTTTGGAGAGTAAATATATGGGCAAAATTATTGGGATCGATCTGGGAACGACAAATTCGGTCGTTGCCGTAATGGAAGGCGGTGAGCCGGTCGTTATTACTAATTCTGAGGGCGGCCGCACAACGCCGTCGGTCGTCGGTTTTACCGATAAAGGCGAGCGGCTGGTCGGCCAGATCGCCAAGCGTCAGGCCGTGACCAACGCGGCAAATACGCTGTATGCGGTCAAGCGTCTGATCGGGCGCAAGTTTGACGCCCCTGAGGTCGAAAAGATGCGTACGACCGTGCCCTTTGACATCTGCAAGGCCCCGAACGGTGACGCCCACATCCGCGTGCTCGACCGTATTTACAGCCCGCCTGAGATCTCGGCGATCGTGCTGCAGAGATTAAAGCTCGCGGCCGAAGAATTTCTTGGCGACAAGATC
>CAZGSC010000295.1:0-1547 GCA_964528325.1 uncultured Chloracidobacterium sp.
ATTTCGAAGTTCATGAAGGACAACGCTGATATTTATACGTTCAAGACGGGCGTGGTCGATGGCAAGTTGGTCGATATAAAGCAGTTGACAACGATCGCAAATCTGCCGTCGAAAGAAGAACTTATTTCCAAGTTGCTGTTCGTTCTCAACGCACAGGCCCAGCGTATCGTTACGGTCATCAATGCCGTACCGCGTGACCTGGCAATCGTGATCAAACAGATTGGCGACAAGGAAGATCGCGTCGCAGCAGCACCGGCAGTAGAAGTAAAGGCGGAAGAGCCTGTGGCGGCTCCTGCTGAAGAAGCCGCTCCTGCCGAGGCTGAAGTTGTGGCCGAGGCACCTGTAGCGGAAGCGGCACCCGCTGTCGAAGCAGCAGCTGAAGAATCTGCTGAACCGGCCGCTGAGGCTGCTCCCGCAGAGGAAGCTCCAGTTGAGGTTGAGGCCGCTGCGGAAACTGTTGCCGAGGCTCCGGCCGAGGATGCGTTGGACGATATTTTGGAGCTTCCTGCTGAAGAAGAGGCAGGGGAATAACAAGTTTTTCGGGGCTCCGGCCCCGAATTTGAAAGCCGATACTCAAGGTAAAACGGGCATCAAGGTTTGTCAGGCCAAGATGTTACGGGCTTAGAAAGATGAGGAGATGCAACCCATGTCTTTTCAAAGTCCCTGGGTTCGAACGGCGAAACAGAGCAAATATGAACTATTTGCTTACAGAGAACCCTAAAGGAGATAGAAAAAAAAATGGCAGTTACAAAAGATGATGTAGTTGAGTATTTGAAGGGAATGACGCTTCTCGAAGCGTCTGAATTGGTCAAGGAACTCGAAGAAGTGTTCGGCGTTTCGGCGGCCGCTGCGGCCGCGCCGATGATGATGGCGGCTGGTGCGGGTGCCGGCGATGCTGCTCCTGCGGCTGAAGAAAAGGATGCGTTCGACGTGATCCTCTCCAGTGCCGGCGGCAACAAGATCGCCGTGATCAAGGTCGTTCGCGAAGTCGTTGCGGGCCTCGGCTTGAAAGAAGCCAAGGATCTCGTTGACGGTGCTCCGAAACCGCTGAAGGAAGGCGTTTCGAAGGCCGAAGCCGACGACATCAAGGCGAAATTGACCGAAGCAGGTGCAACGGTCGAGCTCAAATAATAGAATGCAACCATTCCGAAGCGCCGGTCATCGTATCGGCGTTTCGGTGGCTTGCGTTTACAATTTCTTATGATAAACTAGTTGGTTCGCGCTGCCTTGCTTTTTTCCGGGAGTGTGAGTCGCCGGCTTGGTTGGATTCGGAAACGAGTTTGTTTATTGGAGTTTCCGTTGGTTTTAGACGCGATTTTTGTCGCAAACAAGTGGAGAGTTGGTGTCTCTTTTTGGCACGCTCGAAAAACTTAAAGTAAGCAATTACTGCTGAAGAGCGGTCTGGGTAAGCTTTACCCTTGACCGCGTTTGCCGTCTTTATCGCATAATTTTTGGGGAGATCGCTCACGTGCATCGTATCAGCAACTTTCCTAAAAATCAACAGGTTTTTTATAGCCCGCAATTAATTATATGATCAATAATCCTCT
>CAZGSC010000296.1:0-1538 GCA_964528325.1 uncultured Chloracidobacterium sp.
GATGATCAATTGATACTGCACCGAGAGCAACCCCCACATGGCTGCCGCCAAGGTTGTTGAACTGGTCAACGTGAGCCTTTCTGCCAAAGCCTATTTCCTGCGCGGCCTCTAGCACACGTCGCGATTGAGCAACATCATAGGCATTCTTCTCCGTAAACACATCACAAAAGAAAGGAGTGCCGTTTGCCCTGAAATGTGATTGTTCATACCACTTCCACGCAAGGGGCAACATTTCATTGCAGATCAGGTCAACATAAGCATCGGCATTATTCTTAAATTCCGGGGGAACCGCGTGAGCAGCCAGAAAAGTGGGAACAATGGAAATAGTATGCGTTTTGTCGAGATGTTCGATAACGGCAAGCATTTTTAACTCTGTCTCAGTGTCGAGACCGTAGCCGGTTTTTATCTCGCATGTCGTTGTTCCGCAAGCAAGCATTTTGTCGAGCCGAATACGGCTTTGTTCGACAAGTTGTTCGAATGCTGCGACGCGCGTGTGCCTGACAGTTGAGATTATGCCGCCGCCGCTAGTCAATATCTCTAGATAATCGGCACCTTTGATCTTTAGCTCAAATTCATTGAGCCTGTCACCTGCGTAGACAATATGAGTGTGCGGATCGACAAAACCCGGACACACAACACGCCTCCCAGCATCGATAGTATTATCCGACGAGTACGAATCAAGTATCTCAGTTGATCGGCCAACAGCAGCTATTTTTTCATCAACAACTGCAACCGCACCATCCTCGATAATACCTGCATCGAGCATCGCCATGCCGCGCTTCGGCTCACCGCCAGACGCACAAGTGGCCACTTGTGCGGCGTTGTGAATTATCAGGTCTGCTTGCGGCATCTATTGATTTGGCTTTGTGATCTTTTTATGAATTTCAGGTGTCGCCATCAGTGAGGCGGAGCCGTACCAAAGCGTCATATCAGGTACCAATATCCCGGATTTGACCGCCGGATCGGTCTCGACTATCTGTTGGGCCTCATCAATGGTTTTTGAATTAAAAATATAAAGCCCGCGATAGCCCTTGTCATTTTTCATAAAGGGGCCTGCTACAGCCAGTTTTCCAGCATCTGCGAGGCGATTGATATTTGCCATGTGCCCGGCAAAAATATCGTCACGATCCTTCCCCTTAAAATCGCCGTCTTTTGGGCCGGTCTTCAGGATGACAAGAACATAGGTCTTCATCCCATTGTCGCTGCCGCCAAGTTTTTTTGCGAGTTCGGCATCGTATTTTATTGTTTCTGCGGGCTTAGTAGTCTGTCCAAAGACGCCAATACTAAGGGCGAAAACAGTGCCGATAAGCAAAACCACTACATTTACAAATTTCATAAAGTTATCCTTCCATTTCGTAAAGTTCTGAGAGTTTAACATATACGCATTGCGCACTAAATAAGATTCAAGCGGCAATTTATCACTATTCGAAATTCGGTTATCATATTCAAAAGGTATTATGTCCAGAGCAATAAAGGCCCCGACGGGCAACGAACTCACTTGTAAAAACTGGCTGATCGAGGCTGCGTATCGAATGATA